>JABFRG010000212.1 GCA_013141295.1 Polyangiaceae bacterium | reverse complement strand
AAGAGTACGGCGGTGGCGGGCTCGACACCGTCGCCTACGCCATCGCCATGGAAGAGATCAGCGCTGCCTGCGCTTCCTGCGGCGTCATCATGAGCGTGAACAACTCGCTCTTCTGCGACCCGGTTTACAAGTTCGGGACCGACGCGCAGAAGAAGGAGATCCTCACGCCGGTGGCCAGCGGGAAGAAGCTCGGCTGCTTCGGCCTCACCGAGCCCATGAGCGGCTCCGACGCGCAGACCATGATCACCAATGCCGAGAAGACCTCCGGCGGCTGGGTCATCAACGGCGCCAAGAACTGGATCACCAACGGCCCGCACGCCGACTACATCCTGGTGTTCGCGGTCACCGACCGCAGCGGCCCCAAGGTGAAGCACACCGCGTTCCTGGTGCCGAAGGGCCACAAGGGCTTCACCCAGAACGCGCGCGACCACAAGCTCGGCATCCACGCGGCCCACTCCTGCACGGTGTTCTTCGAGAACTGCGAAGTGGGCGACGACGCGGTGGTGGGCAACGTGGGCGAGGGCTTCAAGGTGGCCATGGCCACCCTCGACGGCGGCCGCATCGGCATCGCCAGCCAGGCGCTGGGCATCGGGCGCGCCGCGCTCGAGAAGTCCGTGCAGTATGCAAAGGAGCGCAAGAGCTTCGGCGTCCCCATCGCGCAGCACCAGGCCATCCAGTTCATGATCGCCGACATGGCGGTGGAGCTCGACGCCGCGCGGCTGCTCACCTGGCGCGCCGCCTCCATGAAGGATCAGAAAGTGCGCCACTCCATGGAGAGCGCCGAGGCCAAGCTGTTCGCCAGCGAGATGGCCACGCGGGTCGCCCACAAGGCCATCCAGGTGCACGGCGGCTACGGCTACAGCACCGAGTTCCCGGTGGAGCGCAACTACCGCGACGCGCGCATCACCGAGATCTACGAAGGCACCAGCGAGATCCAGCGGATCGTCATCGCTGCCGGTCTCCTCAAGGGCTGAAGGGTTCCCATGAAGCGCCTCGCTCTCGCATCCTTCGCCGTTCTCGTCGCCTGCGGTGGCAGCAAGCCGCCCGCCGAAGCCCCCATCGAGGACCACGAGACCAAGCCCGCGCACCACGCGGGTGGCGGTCACAAGCGTGGGCCGAGCGTCTCTCAAGAGCTTGGCGAGATCGACCCGCAGGAGGCCAATCGAGCCTTCCAGCGCATCCAGGGCAAGCTCATGGCCTGCCAGAAGGACGGCATGCGCAAGGTCGAGCCCTTGGCCGGCGACATCAAGGTCTTCGTGCGCATCGGCGCCGACGGCCACGCGCGCTACGCGTACTTCGAGGAGAGCACCCTCGGCGACGTGGAGACCGAGAAGTGCATGCTCGACGTCATCGGCCGCGCCTCCTGGCCGCAGCCGCGGGGTGGCGAGGCGGAGACCCGCACCTCGTTCAGCTTCGAGTCGGGCGACGCCCGGGAGCCCTCGCCCTGGGGGCCGGAAAAGGTGCAGAGTGCACTCTCCAAGGTCGACGCCGATCTGAAGAAGTGCACCAGCGGCCTCACTGGCAGCGTCAAGGTCACCGCCTACGTGGAGCCCGACGGCAAGGAGGGCAAGGTCCTCGCGGTGGGCGTGGCCACGCAGAACAAGGAAGCCGCGGCCAAGGTCGAGTGCATCGCCGATGCGGTGAAGGGCATGAAGCTCCCGAGCCCCGGCAGCTACCTGGCCAAGGTCACGTTCCAGCTCTAGAGCACCGGTCAGTTTGAAGACCGAGGATTTTGGGGGACTTGCGAGCACCGCAAGGCGCGACGACGACACCTACTGGTGCTAGGTGAGGAGGAGCAACGCAGCGGGGCGACGCAAATCGCCCAAAAGCCGACCGATTCGAACTGATTGGTGCTCTAGGAGTCACAGATGGATCTCGAGCTCACCGAAGTGCAGGCCATGGTGCAGAAGGCCGCCCGCGATTTCGCCACCCGCGTCATCGCCCCCAAAGCGGCCGACACCGACAAGCACGAGCGCTTCCCGCTGGAGCAGCTGAAGGGCCTGGCCGATCTCGGGCTCATGGCGGTGAACGTGCCCGAGGAGTACGGCGGCGCCGGTGCGGGCGTGATCAGCTACGCGCTGGCGATGCAGGAAGTGGCCAAGGCCTGCGCCTCCACCGCCGTCACCATGGCGGTCACCAACATGGTGGGCGAGGTCATCGCCGCCTTCGGCACCGAAGAGCAGCGCCGCGCCTACTGCCCCAAGCTCGCGTCCGGGGAATTCAAGGCCGGAGCCTTCGCCCTGAGCGAGCCGGGGGCGGGGAGCGATCCCGGCGCCATGTCCACCACCGCCCGCAAAGAAGGCGGCGAGTGGATCATCACCGGTAGCAAGCAGTGGATCACCAGCGGCGCCCACGCCGGCGTGTTCGTGGTGTGGGCGCGCACCGGCGATCGCCAGAGCCTGCCCGGCACCCGCGGCGTCTCTTGCTTCCTGGTGGAGGGCGGCGCCAAGGGCCTGCGCGTCGGCAAGCCCGAAGACAAGATGGGCATTCGCGGTTCCAACACGGTGCCGCTCGAGCTCGACGAGGTCCGGGTGCCGGAGTCGGCGCTCCTGGGCGAGCTCCACGGCGGCTTCAAGATCGCCATGATGGCGCTCGATGGCGGGCGCATCGGCATCGCCAGCCAGGCGCTGGGTATCGCCCGTGCGGCGCTCGACGCATCGGTGCAATATGCACGCGATCGCAAGCAGTTCGGCAAGGCCATCGGCGAGTTCCAGGGCATCCAGTGGAAGCTCGCCGACATGCGCACGGAGATCGACGCCGCGCACCTGCTCGCCATGCGCGCGGCCTCGCTGAAAGAGGCTCGGAAGCCCTTCTCGCGCGAGGCCTCCATGGCCAAGCTCTACGCCTCCGAGGCGGCGAACCGCATCTGCAACAAGGCGGTGCAGATCTTCGGCGGCTACGGCTACATCCGCGAGTTCCCGGTGGAGCGCTACCTGCGCGACGTGCGGGTGACGATGATCTACGAAGGCACGAGCGAAGTGCAGCGCCTCGTCATCGCCCGCAGCACCCTGGCCTGATAGCTACTCCGTGCGGAGCGTCACCTCGATGTTGCCGCGGGTCGCCTGCGAATAGGGGCAGACCGCGTGGGCCGCGTCCATGAGCCCGCGCGCCACTTCCGGGGTCACGCCCTCGATCTTGCCCAGAAGGTCGACGCCCAGCTGGAACTTGCCGTCGGCGGTCTTGCTCAAGGTGACGGTCGCGGTGATGTGTACGTTGCTCACGGCGGTCTTCTGGAGGCGCGCCACCAGGCGGAGCGCGCTCTCGAAGCAGGCGGCGTAGCCGGCGGCGAAGAGCTGCTCGGGGTTGGTTCCATCTCCGCCCGGGCCGCCCAGCTCCTTGGGGAGCGAGAGGACCTGCGTGAAGCGACCGTCGGCGGAAGTGGCCTTGCCCTCGCGGCCGCCGGTGACGGAGACAGTGGTGCTGAAGAGTGCGCTCATGGGGATTCTTCTTTCGGGTTGGCGTTTCGAAGGGAACGAAGGAGTCGATGGAGGCGCCCGCGGAGCTCGGTGGCCTGGGCCACGCTCAGATCCATGGCGCAAAGCAGGCTCTCCGGGAGCGTCTGCGCCTGCTTTTGCAGAGCGCGCCCCCGGGGCGTGAGCGAGACGAGGACCACGCGCTCGTCGGCATCGTCGCGTCGTCGCTCGAGGAGGCCCTGGGTGGCCATGCGCTTGAGCAGCGGCGTCAGCGTGCCGGAGTCGAGGAGCAGGCGCTCGCCCAGGCGCCCCACCTTCACGGTGCCTTCCTCCCAAAGCACCAGGAGCACCAGGTACTGCGGATAGGTGATCCCCATCTTGCGCAGGTGCGGCTCGTAGGCTTGCACCATGGCGCGCGAGGTGGCGTGCAGGGCGAAGCACAGCTGGGCGTCGAGGCGTAGGTGAGGAACGTCGGCCACGAGAGATATATTGTGCACAATTAGATTGTGCGCAACTTAAATCGGACCGGGCGTGGAAGTTGCTCGACGACGTCATCTCAGAGGGCGCGGTCTTTCACGCGCGTGATGCGAAACTCCACCCGGCGGTTCTCCAGGGCCCCGGCGTCGGTGGCCCGGCGCGGGGCGTCGGAGCCGTGGGCGTCGACGCGGAGCCGCGACTCCTCCACGCGGCGCTCCACGAGTGCCTTTCGCACCGCGAGCGCGCGGGCGGTGGAGAGCACGAAGTTCTTGTCGGGATCGCCCACGCGATCGGCGTGCCCCTCTATGAGC
>JABFRG010000805.1 GCA_013141295.1 Polyangiaceae bacterium | reverse complement strand
CCGCGCGGCGTGCGCTCTCGCCCGAAGCCACCTTGGCGACGCGCAGCGCGGTGGCCGCGAGGGTGAGACCGGCGACGACGTCGAGCAGATAGTGCCAGCGCAGGTACATGGTCGAGATGATGATCTGCGAGGCGAAGAACGCCACCACCGGCCAGGTGTAGCGAAACGGCGTCAGCTTTCTGCGCTGGAACGAGAAACCGGCCATGAACGTCGGAATGGCGGTGTGCAGGCTCGGGAATATGTCTTTTCGCGAAGCACCATCGCCGGCAGCCACGGTGCTCCGCACCAGGTTCCACCAGCGTCCGTCCGGAAGGGCGTGGTGAAAGCGATCCGCGAATACGGCATAGGGCCCGTAGCCGGGAACGAGAATGTAGAGCATCTGCCCCACGCAGCACACGAACAACGTACCCAGCGCGAACTGTACCAGCACCTCGCGTCGGCGCTCGAAGAGCATCACCGGCAGCACGTGGGTCAGGATGATGGCGTAGTAGCTGAAGTAGAAGAACGCGAACCACTCACAGCGACCACTGGTGACGTAGCGGTCCATGACGAACGTGGGCTCGACGCCGAAGAGTCGCTCGTCGATGCGTACGATGGCGCCGTCGAGCGCGCCCACGCTCGCGCTCGGCAAGATGAGATGCATCTGCATGAAGGTGGCGAGCACCGCGAAGAACAGGGTGAATCGATAGAGCACGGGCGCCAGGAATCGCCCGCGCAGCCATCCCGAGCGTACCGCGGCCAGCGCGGCGCCGATGAAGGCGATGTCCACCAGGAGCCACGACAGCGCAGCCTCGCGACGAGGGCCGCCCCCGAGCCACGTGGCGGTGAGCAGCGCGACCAGGTACGCCATCACCAGCCAGTCCTGCAGCGCTGCCTCGCGGAGGACGCGAGCGACCCCGGTGGGCGCCCGCAGCTCTTCCTTGCTCGGCAGCGGCGGATAGCTCGCGTCTTCGCGGCGCGGATGCCATCCGAGCACCATGGCGCCGAGCGCGAGCATGGCAGCGCCGATGGACGGGAGGTACGACGACCGATGGTGGCTGGACCTGTTCACACGCGCTCCTTCGCAATCCGACGTATCGAAGTGCCTCGCGCGCGCAGGAAGAAGTCACCGCGAGCGAGCGATTAATCGAACTTCACGTCGCGCGACCGCGACGCAAACGGCGCGCGACGCTGGCGCGAAGATCGTCCACGACAATTGTCCGCAGCATCGTGATTCCTTCAAAAGCAATTCTTGTATCCACCGGCGGCGAGGAAGACTGCGCAGTTCCCGAGGCAGCTCGAGCAGGTCGCGCTCCGGCGCTTCGCCCGCCGTCGAGGCAATTCACCTTACGACGACGCAACGCGCGCATTCTGCGTCCGCGACATCCTGCGCTGCTACGCATCGTGTTCTTCCGTGCTACGGATCGGGAGTGCTGCGACCTTCGACGTTCCTGGTGCTCGGCGCCGCGCTCGCGTGGGAGCTGGGGGCCGCGTACGCCGACGAGGCCTCGGCCTGCGACGACCCTCGCATCTCGGTAGGGGCCCACGTCGACGGCCGGTGGGTAGCGCCCATCGCCCGCGCGTGCCAGCGCACGCACGCAGCGGCAGATGGCGATCCGACAGCGCGGGTGCGCATCATTCCCGCCGGGGCCGACCTCATCGTGGAGGTAGAGCTCGAAGATGGTCGCAGCGCGCTCCGACGCGTGCGCGACATCGACCTTCTGGGCCCCACGCTGGAAGCTCTGCTGGTACTCCCACCGCGTGCCCCTGCGGCGGCCGCCCCTGCGCCGCTGCCCACCGTCGCAATCAGCGCTGCAATACCGCCGACGGCACCCTCCACGCGCGGCGATGCGCACGCCCACCCCACCGCCAATCTCGACGCCGAGGGTGGGAGCGGAGCGCTCCGCATCGCCGGTCGCGAGGCCTACCTTTCACTGGCTCCTGCGCTGTTCGCGAACCTGCGCGTCGGCCCGTGGCTCTTCGGCATCGAGGCGAGATGGGACGCGTTCCAATCGGAGGTGACGCTGCCGGCGCCCGGCTTCGAGATGGAGACGCTCGGATCCGGCCTCTCGGTGGCGAGGCGTTTTCGGCCGCGGTTCGGCACCCTCGACGTCGGCGTCGCACCGCGGCTCCTGGCCGAGACGCAGAGCTTTCTCCAGCAGGGCAACGAGGTCGCCGACACCCAGACGGACGTGCGCATCGGCACGTTCGCGCGGCTGGCGGTGGGCGACGCGACCCTTCGCTTCTTCGTGGGCGTCGACTTCGAGCTCTCGCCGGGTCGTATCCGTCGACGCATCCGCATCGACCCTGCGCTTCCACCGCTGCCTTCGTGGAGCTCCGGTCTCACCGCGGGCATCGTGTGGGGCGAGCCGTGAATGCCGTCCCTTTGCTCACTTGAAGAACTCCATGAGCGTCGGCTCGGTGGCGACGGTCGCGAGGCGCGGGAGGCCCAGCAGGGTCTCGACGGTGGCCAGGTAGCTCTTGTGCGAATACGGTTTTGCGGACTTGAACCCGGCGGATACGATGCTTTCGGAGACGACGATCATGGGCACTTGGTCCTTGGACCGTCCGCTGCGCCCCTCGGCTTCGTCCCAGGTGATGAAGATGGTGCCGCCCCGAAGGTAGGCCTCCGACTTCATGATCTTTCCGATCTCGGTGCGCGCCCAGGCGTCGGAGGCTCGAAGGCCCGCCACCGGGTCCGTAGTGGGGTCGTGGCCGTCGCTGCGAAGGTTCGGCGTGATGAACGCGTAGCGATTCTTGCCGGCTGCGAGGTCGGCTTCGAAGGCCGCGTAGTCCACGTTGGTGGCTGCGCAGAGACCGCCGGGGCCGAGCTGCATGTCCTTGAAGTACAGAAAGGGATCGTGCTTGGGCGCGTAGGGCGCGGCGGCTGTGAGGCGACACGCCGTCCCCATGCTCTCCTGGTACGAGCCCCAGGGGATTCCCGCGGCCTGTAGCTGCGTCCCCAGGTTGGCCTTGTCGACCGGGAAGCCCCCGCCGGGAAAAGCCTGCGTGGGATTCAGGTCGACCAGGCCCGGATACTGGGGATCGCCGCTGATGAGGCACAGGTAGTTGGGCAGCGAGGGATGGATATTGCAGTCGGAGTAGTTGGTGGCCAATCCGTACTTGGCAATGAGCTCGTTGAAGAACGGCGCGTCGGGCGAGCCCACCACCTCGTCGTAGTCGTGATTCTCGAAGAGAACGGTGAAGATTCCCGGACGCGGAGCGGCGGCGTCGACCTTGCCCGGCGCCTTCCCGTCGACCGCAGCACCGGCGTCGAGCCCGGGAGCCCTGCTGCTGCCCCCCGCGTCGGAGACCGGCGCGACGTCGGCGGCGGGGCCGGGCGATGCGCTGTCGCCGCTGCAGGCCACGAGGACCGCGAACGCGAGAGGAAGAGCCGAAGAAGCGCGGGGAGAGCGGGCAGAGGGCGTTCGCATGGGTGCGCACGGGTTGACCGCGGCGCCCGGGAACCTTCAAAAAGATTGCTGCGGAAAGCGAAAGACCAGGAACTGCGCCGAGGGCCCCAGCGGATCGAGCACCACCGCGCCGTCGTGACCACCGCCGTTGCGGTGCACGAGGTGCGCGCCATCCGGGCCGTAGCCGGTGGCGTAGATGGAAACGTGGTTCGCGGCGCTCAGTCGCTGCTCGAAAGTGCGCGCGTTGGTGGGGGCGAAGGAGGCCGCGTGCACCGCGAGATCCGCCGGGTAGTCGAGGCTCGCGCCGGGGTGCCATCCGTCGGCCCAGGCAGCGAGCGGCGCGTGCGCGGTCTCTGCGGTGAGGCCGTCGATGTTCACGGCGACGTCGTAGGTGGCCGCCCCCGACTCCACCTGCAAGTGGACGTGGGTGCCGTCGCCGTTGCACCCGTTGTGATTGGCGGGCACCACCGAGACGAGAATGCCGTCCAGGCGGCCGAACGTTTGGCTCAGGCCTCGACCGAAGTTGCTCGTGCAGGTGCGCCGCACCGGGGCGCCGTCGTTGGGGTCGACGCCTGCTTCGTGGGCCGGCGGCGGGAGGGAGGCATCGGCATCGAGGGCGAGGGCGCCGGCGTCGACGCCTCCGGAGCTCGAGGTGTCGGTGGGGACCGCGATGGCTTGGCCGCCGCACCCGGCGGGGACGAGCGCGCTCGAGAACAGGAGCGCGAAGGCGGTGGCGAACTTACCGTGCAAGCTGCACCATTTCTTCCCGGCGAAAGCCGTTCGGGTAACGCGCGACGTAGGCCCGGGCGGCCTGCTT
>JABFRG010000870.1 GCA_013141295.1 Polyangiaceae bacterium | reverse complement strand
CCACTGCGGCGGCGCCCACCGCGACGGCCGCCCCGAAACCGCCGGCGCTGGTCCCCGGCGACGACCTCAACCTCAAGTAGCCGTCAAGTAGACGGGAGCGAAGCGAGCGTCTCCTTGGCGATGGCGCCGAGGGAGCGGGCGATGGCGAAGGTCGCGCCCCACACGAACTCGCCTTCGATGGTGTAGCCGATGCGGGGAAAAATCCCGCCGGCTCGCGTGGTGAACGTTCGGAGCGGCGCGCGGAACACCCGCGCCACCTCGGCCGGGTTCGGCGTCGGCTCGAAGGGCGCGGTGAGCCACGCGACCTGGGGCGTGATGATGAAGCCGGTGCCGGTCACCAGATCATCGAGGGCGCCGAGCACCTCGACGCCGGTGCGCGGCAACCCGATCTCTTCCTCGGCCTCGCGCAGGGCGGTGTCCACCAGGCTCGCGTCCTCGGGATCCATCTTTCCCCCGGGAAATGCCACCTGGCCGCTGTGTCGACGCATGGTGTCCGGCCGCTTCACCAGCCACATGTAGACGTCGGACTCGGCTTCGAAGAGCGCCAGGAGCACGGCGCTCGGCTGGGCGCTCACGCTCGTGAGCGTGCTCCGGGTGCGCGCGGCCAGGGTGTTGCGGAGCGCGTCGCGGAGGGCATGCCCCGCCAGAGGAAACGGAAGATCGCTCATACGAGAAACGGGTTCTGCCTCCGCTCGTGGCCGATGGTGCTGTTCGGCCCGTGGCCCGCGACCACGATGGCCTCGTCGGCCAGCGACATGAGCTTGCCCCGCAGGCTCTTCAGGATGAGGTTGCCGTCGCCGCCCCACAGGTCGGTACGGCCAATCCCGCCGCGAAAAAGCGTGTCTCCGGTGAAGACCCGGGGCGACTCGCCGCTCGGGCTCACGAGGAACGAGACACTTCCGGGGGTGTGGCCGGGCGTGTGCAGCACGGCGAGCTCGAGGGCCCCGATGCGGAACGCCTTGCCGTCGACCAGGGAGCCCTCCATCTCCACGGTCTCCGGGAGGGCGCAGCCGATCATGGCGGCCTGGACCGGAAGCATGTCGTAGAGGAAGCGATCGCCTTCGTGGATGCAGGCTTCGGCGCCGGTGAGCCGCTGGAGCGGCGCGGTCGCGCCCACATGATCGATGTGCGTGTGGGTATGGACGATCGCCGACACGGTCAGCTCGCGTGCGGCGAGGCGCCGGGCGATCTCGTCGAAGTTGCCGCCCGGATCGATGACCACCGCCTTCTTGGCCTCCAGGTCCGCGACGATGGAGCAGTTGCAGCCCAACGGGCCCACCGCGAAGGTCTCGACGTGCATGCCGCGTATGGTAGCGCAGAAGCGCGCCGATTCGGTCATGCGTGGCGCGGAGTGCCCCACCCAGGTTCCCCGTACGCGTGCGCGCTTCTCAGTTCGGTTCGGCCGCAGGGATTCGAACCCCAATAAGGAGAATCAAAATCTCCTGTCCTGCCATTAGACGACGGCCGAGTGATGCTCCCACATGCACATACGCGCGTGCGGGACCGGGGAAATCTAGTCGGACCCGAGCGAAAGGCAAGTGTTCCGCGCGAAACTGGTCCTTCTTCCCCGGTTCGGTGCAGTTTGGGGGCGATGAAACGATGGTTGCGCGCAGGGCTGCTGGTCGGGGCTGGATGCAGCCTCGGCGATCGCGCGCCCGCGCCGGACCATCGCAACGCAGGCCTCTCCGGTCGCTCTGGAGGCGCGAGCCTCGTCGTGGCCGACGTGCTCCCCGCCCGCGCCGCGACGCCCGCAGCGGCGCTCACCGCTGGCGTTGCCGCTGCGCCGACTCCCGTCAGCCTCGATGTGGCGTTCGCCGGGGACGTGATCCCCCACGACGCCATCGTGCGCGGTGAGCTGGCGACGATGGTGGCCCGCCTGCCGCAGAGCTACTGGTCGGCGGATGCGCGCGTCTTGAACCTGGAAGCCGCCATCGGCGAGGTCCCGCGCGGCGCCGATCCGCGCCTGCTTCGCTTCTACGCGCCGAAGGCCTGGGCCTCCGGCCTGGTGGCGGCAACCAAGGTCGGAACGGTGGTGGCCGCGAACAATCACGGGTGCGACCGCGACGCAGAGGGCCTGGGCGACACCCTGACGGCGCTCGGCGACGCGCACGCTACCGCAGCGGGCCTCTCCGCTGCCGACCCGTGGGCACCGGTGCAGATTGCAGAGAAATCGGGAAAGCGGGTGTGCCTCGTCGCCTGGACGGCCTTCGTCAACGACCGCAAGTACCGCCCCGAGACCTGTGGTGCCAAGACGGCCGCCGCTTCACTCGCCGTGGCACCGTTGGGCGCCGATGGCCTGACCATCCTCCGGCGCGAGCTCGGACGCCCCGATCGCTTCGCGTCCTGCGATGCCACGGTGGCGTACGTCCACGCCGGCACCGAGTATCACGCGCAGACGCCGGGGGCGCTGGCGCAAGGTCGGCTCGCCGCCTGCTACGTGGACGCGGTCGTCTTCTCGCACCCCCATGTGCCCGATCGTCTGACGACCTTCGAGCGGAGTCGTCACTGTCCCGCCGGGCGCAGCGGCAGCGTGCCGGTCTTCCAGTCGCTGGGCAATCTCCTGGGCCATCAGGGAGCCTCGTGGGCGCCGGGAAAGTCGGTGCGGCTCGAGGAAGCCGGTGAGCCACTGAAGCCCTACGAGCTCGTCTGGACGCGCGTGGGCGCCCTGGGGCTGTTGCACTTCGTCTTCGGAGCCGGCGCGCCCGAGATCACCGCGCGGCAAGAGCTGGTCTTCGCCGAGTACGACGGCCCGGCCACGAGCCTGCGTCCGCTGGTCGCGAGCCCGACGGACCCGGTCTACCGGAGCCTGAAACAGGCGCCCGCGGCGCTCCGCGAGCTCCTGCCCGCTCCCGTTCAGTAGAGCAAGAGATCGCGCATCTCGCGGATGGACCCCGCGACACCGATCGGCGCGTAGGCCCCGAACCCGGCGCTGTCGTGGGCTCCGTACGAAACGCCGATGGAGGCGACGCCTGCGTTCCGCGCGAGCGCGAGGTCGTGGGTGGTGTCGCCGACCATCACGGTCTCGTGCGGCCCTGCCGCTACGCGGTCCATCAGGTGCAGCACCATGTCGGCGTGGGGCTTGGGTCTCCCCTCGTCGGCGCAGCGGGTCGCCGCGAAGTGCCCGGAGACGTCGCCGTGGTGCGAGAGCGCCCGATCGAGGCCCGCGCGCGTCTTGCCGGTGGCGATGGCCAGCGTCGCGCCCGCCTGGCGCAGATCGGCGAGCAGCTCTCTCGCGCCCTCGAACAAGGCAATCTGCGCGTCACCCGCGAAGTAGTGATGCCGGTAACGCTCGGCGATCTCCCCGTGACGCTCCTTCTCGAGCGCGGGTGCCAGGTGCACGAGCGCATCCAGGAGCCCGAGGCCGATGACGTAACGCGCGGCGAGATCGTCCGGCACCGGCTGGCCCACGTCGCGGCACGCTTCCTGAAGCGCCCGCGCGATGTTGCCGGTGGAGTCGGCGAGCGTGCCGTCCCAGTCGAAGACCACGAAGCGAAACCTCGGCCTCATGGGTGTTCTCGTTAGCACAGCCGATGCGCTATGCTGACTCCTGCGATGGCCGCGCCGATCCCCCTTCCGGTCACGCTCGCTGCGGTGGCAACGCTCATTGCCGCCGTATCGGAGCTGCGGACGCGTCAGGTGCCCAACGTGGTGACGCTGCCGCTGCTCTTCGTGGGCATGGCCGTCACCGTGTGGGAACGGAACTTCTACGCGCAGCTCATCGGCCTGGTGATCGTCACCGTCTGGGTCATCCCCGCATTTTCGCGCGGCTGGATCAGCGGCGGCGTCACCAAGCTCATGCTCGGCGTCGGCCTCTGCGTCGGCGCCTGGATGGCCGGCTACTTCACCGGTGTCTTCATCGTCCTCGCCGCCCTGTTCTTCCTCGCCGCACGGATTCCTTGGGTGAGCGCGCGCATCCGGAAAGAGGGGCCGTCCCTTCCCGGCGCCCCCATCTGCCTGCTCGCCCTGCTGGGCGCCTACGGCATCAGCCTGCTCGTTCCCCGCTGAGCTGCGAAAACGCACGCGACGCGTAACCAACGCCGCGGTCCACCGTACCTCCGCTCGTGCCGCTGCCCGTCGGGGGCATCGAGGTGAAGCAAGGATCAGTTCCGGGGCCGGTACGACGCCGCGGCGGCACGTTTTTCATCCACGATATCGAGCACTCACGGCTGCCCCCAGCGCGCCCCGAAATCGTGGTTAAGCTCGAAGAATGACCGAG
>JABFRG010000558.1 GCA_013141295.1 Polyangiaceae bacterium | reverse complement strand
CCCAGAATGGACGCGTCATCGCCGGGGTTTCTCGGGAGATCGACGTCGACCCGAAACTGGATGTACCCTGCATCAAAATACGGTTTCGGGTGGATTCCCGCTACCTCGGCGCACCGAAGCTGGCCACCACGCCGGCCGAGGTGGAGGCCTGCGCAGCCAAGAGCGCCGTCGTGAAGCGGAAAGGCTACGGCGGCGGCATCGGTGTTGGAGGCCTGGGGACCCTGGGCCATGCCGCGGGCGATGGCTCCGTGCGGGGCGGGGTGCCCCAGATGCCGCAGGGAGGCCTGGGGGCCGACCAGGTACGACGGGTGGTCTCGGCGCACGTCGGCGCCCTCCGCGCCTGCTACGAGAAGGAGCTCCAACGCAATCCGAAGCTCATCGGGCGCGTGACGCTCAAGTGGGGGGTCGAGCCCGACGGAACGGTGTCCGCAGCCTCGATTGCGTCCAGCACGCTGGCCAACCCCGCCGTCGAGAGCTGCCTGGTCCGTCAGGTGCGTTCCTGGCACTTTCCTGCGGCCCAGAGCCCCACGGTGGTGAACGCCTACCCGTTCCTCTTCAACGCCGGGCCCTGAGCCGGGGGGCCGCGAGAACAGCGTCGATTTTTCCTTCCCCTGCGAGTACCTTCGCGAGTCCCCCGATCCGGGTGGCTTCGGCCCTCCGGGCCTACAAATCGCGGGGTCCGAGGTATTGCCGTGGCAAGGTTCATCGACGAGCTCAAGCGCACCCACAACGCCGCCGCCCTTCGCGCTTCCGACGAAGGCAAAGAGGTGGTTCTCTTCGGCTGGGTTGCCAGCTACCGCGATCACGGCGGCTGCGTCTTCGTGGACCTGCGCGATCGCGAGGGCATCACCCAGCTCGTGTTCGACCCCAACCAGCAAGGTCACGGCGATGCGCCCAAGGTCGCCTACGAGGCGGCGCAGGCGGTGCGCAGCGAGTGGGTCATCGGCATTCGCGGCGTGGTGGTGAGCCGCGGCCAGAACAAGAACCCGCGCCTCGCCACCGGCGAGATCGAAGTGCACGTGGTGGAGCTCACCATCTTCAACAAGGCCGAGACGCCGCCCTTCGAGATCCTCGATCAGATCGACACCGGCGAAGAGAAGCGCCTCCAGTACCGCTTCCTCGATCTGCGCCGCGCACCGCTCCAGCACACGCTGCGGGTGCGCCACCGCATCAACCAGATCACCCGTCGCTACTTCGACGACAACGGCTTCCTCGAGCTCGAGACGCCGTACATGGTGAAGTACACGCCGGGCGGCGCCCGCAACTTTCTGGTGCCGAGCCGCCTCAACGCCGGAAAGTTCTTCGCCCTCGCCGAGAGCCCGCAGCTCTTCAAGCAGCTCTTCATGGTGGCGGGCTTCGACCGCTACTTCCAGATCGTCAAATGCTTCCGCGACGAAGACCTACGTCTCGACCGGCAGCCGGAGTTCACGCAGATCGACGTCGAGATGTCGTTCGTGAACCAGGACGACGTCTTCCGCACCATGGAAGGCCTGGTCTTCGGCATCTGGAAGGAGGTGCTCGGTATCGACCTCAAGGAGAAGTACCCGAGCGGCCGCTTCCCGCAGATGCCCTTCGAAGAGTCGATGAACAACTACGGCAACGACAAGCCCGACATGCGCTTCGGGATGCCCCACACCGACATCACCACGCTGGTGATCGAGCAGAACGGCGGCGGCGTCTCCTTCTGGAAGGACATCGCCGACAAGTTCACCTCCGGCAAGTACCGCCGCGATCTCCCCACCGAGATCGTCAAGGCGCTGCGCATCCCCGCGGAGCTCGTGGCCAAGACCTCGCGCACCGAGCTCGACAAGCTGGAAGACTTCGTCAAGGGCATGGGCTCCAAGGGCCTGGCACGCGCCAAGGTCGACGCCACCGGCGCCTGGGTGCAGTCGCCGCTCGCCAAGACCATCACCGACGATCTGCGGCTCGCCATCAACGCCGCCGCCGGCGCCAAGGACGGCGACATCCTGCTCTTCCAGTTCGGCAAGGAGTCCACGGTGCAGACCGTGATGGCCAACCTTCGCGTGCATCTTGCAAAGAAGTTCGGGCTCATCCCGGAGAGCGGCCACGGCGGCAAGTTCGAGTTCCTGTGGGTCGTGAACCCGCCGCTCTTCGAGTACGACGACGAGAAGAAGACCTGGGTGGCCGCCCACCACGCCTTCACGCGCCCTCACGACGAGTGCGTGGCGATGCTCGACACCGATCCCGGCAAGGTCCTCTGCTACCGCTACGATCTCGTGCTCAACGGCTTCGAGATCGGCGGTGGTTCCATTCGCCTCCACGACCCCGAGGTGCAGGCCAAGGTGTTCCGCGCCCTGGGCATCCAGGACGAAGAGGCCCGCACCAAGTTCGGCTTCTTGCTGGACGCGCTCAAGTTCGGCGCGCCGCCCCACGGCGGCATCGCCATCGGCATGGACCGCTTGGCCATGCTGCTCTCCGGCGCCGAGAGCCTGCGCGACGTCATCCCGTTCCCCAAGACCCAGCGCGGCACCGACCTCATGACCGACGCGCCCAACAAGGTCTCGCCGGAGCAGCTCCTCGAGCTCAAGGTGAAGTCCATCGAGGTAGAGGCCTCGCGCCTCCGGAGCGACGGGGACGCCAAGTGAAGCGCGCCGCGGCCAGCATCGTCGTCGTTCTCGGCGCGCTGGCCGCCGTGGCGGCGTGCGACGATCCCGTCTCGCACATCTTCCGCGCGCGGCAGTACGATCCGGTGCGCGGGTGCCTGGGCGGCAACGTTTCCGTCGACGTGCTCGAAGGGCCCGATCCGGGCAGCGCTTGCGCCCCCACCTGCCTCATCGGCCGCTCGCCGCTGCTCATCGACACCGCCGAGATCATCTACGTGACCACCGCGTGCCCGCCCCTGCCGCCGTCCTTCGACGTCAGCGGCAAGCGGCCCGAGTGCGCCCAGGCCCTGGCGGCCCTCAAGCGCGCCGACGCATGCAACGTGGACGGCGGCTCCACCAATCCCCCGGTCGACGGCGGGAGCGATGCGGCGCCCGATGCGCCTGCGGTCACCGACGGCGGCGCCGATGCGTCGGACGCGGGAAATACGAACGACGCGAGCGACGCCAGCACCGACGCGAGCGACGCGGCCGACGGCATCTGAAGGTGCGCCATGTGTGGGCGCGTGCGCGCGCCACGGCGAGGACGGGCGCTCCCGGGCCCGCGGGCTATAATCCCCTGTAGGAGTCGCCACGCGGGCCGTTCTACCGCACGAGGGGACTGCAAGGTCGAGGCACCATTGTCGAGCATGGACGTTTCCGAGCCGGAGGAGCTGGTCTTCGCGCCCCCGCAGGCGCGGCGCGACACCGCGCCCGTGGACGCGGTGCGCGCGTTCGTCTTCACGAGCGGCGGCGGCTGGCTGCGGAGCCATGGCTACTTCGAGCGCTTCGTCGAGCTCGTTCCAAAGGAGCGCCGCGAGCTGCTCACCACGACCACCGCCAACGACTGGATCGCGCTGGACGATGCCATGCTCCTCTACCGCGCGTGCGACGGGTTGAATCTCTCGCCGGCGGAAGCGGTGGAGGTCGGCAAGAGCGTGGCCGCGGCCAACAACGGGACCGTCATGCAGACGGTGCTCCGGCTGGTGGGCAAGGTGGCCACGCCGTGGACGGCGCTGGGGCACCTCAATCGCGCCTGGCTGCGCTCGAACCGCGGTGGCGCGGTGGCGGTCTACCGCGCCTCGGAGCGTCAGGCCCGGATGGAGTTCTGGGCCTGCCCGCTGGCCACCTCACCGTTCTTCCGCACCAGCATGCGCGGCGCCATCGCAGCCGCGCTCGACATGTTCTGTGATCGCTGTCTCGTGCAAGAGCTCCCCGAGCACGCGACGCACGACGGCTTCGCGCTCCGCGCCATGTGGTGACTCAGCGCCAGCGCACCCGGTAGAGCAGGCTCTCGGCGTCCGGGCCAGGGTAGGTGTCTACCGCCACCTGCGCGCAGAAGCGTTCGTAGGCGAGCACGTGCAGCAGGCGCATGCCCTTGGCGAAGTAGCGCACGCGCAAGAGCGGCAAGCCGCGCGCCTCTACCTGTGCGACGTGTGCGCCGAGCCGGAGCACGCCCACGCCGCCGCCCAGGAAGAGCCGTTCCCAGGTGCGCGCGTACTGTCGCAGCGGGAGCCACGGACCAAGGCCGAGCGCGGTCGAGAGTGACGCGACGGTCGAGAGGGTGGTGCCGCGCAGGCGCCCGTCGGCGTTCCGGAACATCCGCTCGAAGGATGCGTCGTCCACCTCGAGGCGGTCGCAGGCGCGATAGTGCTCCATGGCGAGCTCCACCGGAATCCACTGGCCGGCGGTGAGCGCGGCGATTGCGGCGTGGTGCTCGCTCGGGAGCCTCTCGAGGTACGCGTCCTTCAGACCCTCTTCGGCGAGCCCCAGCAGCGACGCGCACACGATGGTGCTCCGTACCGCGGTGACCGGCCGCAAGACCTTGGGCATTTGCACCACCACGTCGGGGATTTCGACGGATCTCGGGGATACGCTCACGTTCGGAGGAACGGCCGCGCTCGGCGCGCCTTGAGAAGAAACGTAGGCGTTTGCTTTTCCGACCGCTCGGTTCAAGTCACGGGCCCCGGGACCGGGCATTCTCGGCGGGTGTCCAACATGCCGCCCTTCCGCCAATATCGACTCGACCTGGGCGCCGGCCCGATGCACGTGCGCGAGATCGGCCCCTCGGATGCCCCGCCGCTCCTGTTCCTTCATGGTGTGCTGGCCAACGCGCGCCTCTGGTACGGCGTGGCGGAAGCACTTTCGAAACGCTACCGATGCGTCCTCCTGGACCTTCCGCTGGGGGCGCACGACGAAGCCATGAACGCCTCCGCCGATCTCTCGCCGGCCGGCGTGGTCGCGCTGGTGGTGGAGGCGCTCGACGAGCTGGAGATCCCCAGCGCGATCCTGGTTGGGAACGACAGCGGCGGCGCCCTGTGTCAGATGCTCGTGGAGCGCCACCCGGAGCGATTGCGGGGGCTCGTGCTCACCTCCTGCGACGCGTACGACGTGTGGCTCCCGCTCCTGTTCAAACCCTTCGAGCTAGCGGCCTTCGTCCCCGGCGCCCTGTTCGTGGTGGCGCAGCTCCTGCGCTTTCGGTTCGTGCGCAACTTGCCGTTCGCATTGGGCTGGCTGGCGCTGCGGATGCCCACCGAGATCGGTGCGTCGTTCACCGGGTCGCTCGCGCGGCATTCCTGGGCCCGGCGCGACGTCGCCAAGTTCTTGCGCGGCATCACTCCGAAGCTCACCCAACGCGCGGCCCGGAGCTTCGCCGCGTTCGAGCGGCCCGTGCTCCTCGTGTGGTCCAAGCGCGATCGCTTCTTCTCCGAGCGCTTGGCCCGCCAGCTCTTGGCGGACTTCCCTCACGCGCGACTCGAGCTCGTGCACGACTCCTACACCTTCTCGCCGCTCGACGAACCGGCGGCCGTCGCGGAGCACATCGGCGCTTTCCTCGAGAGCGTCGCATGAGCGCCATCACGAACCTTTCGGCGGAGGCCATGGCCGCCGCGATTCGCCGAGGCGAGCTCACCGCACGCGCGGTGCTCGAAGCTCATCTCGCGCGCATCGAGCGGCTCGACCCGGAGCTGGGCGCCTTTCGCACTTTGCTCGCGCAATCGGCCCGCGCCGAAGCGGATCACATCGATCAGCATCGAGACGAGCTCTCCGGGCGACCGCTGCTAGGGGTACCGGTGGCCATCAAGGACACCATGGACGTGCGCGGCGTGCCGTCGCGGCTCGGCACCGGCAGCGCGCAGCCGCCCGCCACCGACGACTGCGAAGTGGTCCGTCGCTTGCGCGGAGCGGGCGCCGTCATCGTGGGCAAGACCAACCTCCCGGAGCTGGCCGCCTGGCCCTTCACGTCGTCTTCCTCCTGGGGCAGAACCTCGAACCCCTGGGACACGGCGCTCGATCCCGGCGGCTCCAGCGGGGGCTCGGCGGTCGCCGTCGCGAGCCGGATGTGCGCGCTCGCGCTCGGTGACGATCTCGGTGGCTCGATTCGCGTTCCTGCGGCGAACATGGGGCTGTTCGGCCTCAAGCCCCAGGCCGACCGGGTGTCCACGCTGCCACACGTCGCGCGCATCCAGGGCCTGGGTACCTACGGACCGCTGGCGCGGACCGTGGTCGACGCGGGCATCGCGCTCGACGTGCTCTCGGCGTGCGACGGGTTCGCCATCGCAGCGCGCGCCCCCGAAGGCGCGCCGCGGCTGCGCATTGGATTCTCCATCGACGCGCCCATCGGCGTCATGCTCTCCAAGAGCGCGCGTGAAGGCCTCGATCGCGCGCGCCTCGCTTTCACCAGCCTGGGACACAGCGTGGAGACGGTGCGCGTTCGCTACGGCCCACTGCTCCCCATCGCCTTCTTCCTGCGGTACTTCGGCGGCCTGGCCGACGAGTACGCGGCGCTCGTCGAGCCGCATGGCACCGAGCCGCGCACGCGCCATCTGGCGCGCCTCGGACGCTTGGTACCGCGCGCTGCGCTGCGCTGGGCGAAGGGCGAAGGGGGCAGGCAGTGGTCGCGCCTCGCGGCCTTGTTCGACCGCATCGACGTGCTGGTCACACCGGTGCTCACCGGCCCGCCGTCGCCGTCGGATTTCTGGGGTGAACGTGGTTTGGTGTCGACGCTCCGGGCGGTCGCGCAGCACTCTCCCTATGCGGCCCTGGCGAACATGACCGGACAGCCGGCGTGCGCGCTCCCGATGGGGACGGACGAACGCGGCCTGCCGGTGGCGGTGCAGGTGCTCGCGCGCCCGAGCGAGGAGCGCACGTTGCTCTCGCTCGCGGCCGAGGTCGAGAAGGCGCACCCGTTCCCGACGCTGGTGGATGACGACGACCAGCCCTCACGCGTCGTGACGTCGAATCGTGGTGGTCCGGGAAATGGCCGAAGGGACCACGCCGAACATCCCGGCGAACGTGCGTGAGAAGTGCGCCGAGTCGGCGAACCCGGCAGCGTGCGCGGCCTCGGTGAGCGACGCGCCCCGCGCCATCTCGTCTACCGCACGGCGGAGCCCGCCCCAGGTGCGATATCGCCGCGGGCTCACGCCAAGGCGACTGGCGAACAGGTGCGAGAGACGCGGCAGCGAGAGCGCGACCCGCTCGGCCAGCGCCCCCAGCGCCGCCTGCGGACCCTCTCGCAGCAGTTGCGCCGCTCGGGCCACGCGCGCATCGGGGAGCACCGGTAGCGCCGCCACCAGGGTCTTCAGCCCGGCGATCCGGGCCTCGTTCTCCGGCGATCGGAGCGCGCGCGCGGCAGCCGCGAGCACCACAGGCAGTCGCGCGTAGTGCACGATGCCGACGCTTCCGGCGTCCACGAAACCGAGCGCCACAACCCCGCGGACGAGGACCCGATGCGAGACGTCGGAGCCGACGAACCAGACCCCCGGCTCCACCCGCTCGGCGCCCTCCACGTCGCCTTCGCCATCGAGCGACACCACGACCTTGTGGGCGAGATGGGCGTGGAGCCGCGTCTCTCCGCCCTGGCCCACGAAGAGCGCCCACGCGGGACCAATGTCGATCTCCCCGGACCACGCGGTGCTCATCACGCGCACTCTAGCAGCGCTCGTTCGGCGGTACCCGGAAGCTGGTGGGAACTTTTCCGTGCTAAGTGCGTCCATCGAGGTGATGAAGCGAGCCACATTCGGCGCTGTGCTGTTCCTCGGGGCCGCCGCGTGCGCAGGGGGCTCGGTCCCCCGCTCGCCAGCGGTCCCGATGCCGCCAGCTCCCTCTGCCGCCCCATCCCCACCTGCACCCGCTCCTGCGCCGTCGGTGGCCACGCCGCCGTCCGAGCCCGAGCCGGAGCCCGTGGCGGCGGTGGTCGAAGAGCCACTCGAGCCGGAAGACCCCACCGAGACGGTGCACGCGTGCAAGGTGGGCACCGCCGACGCCAAGAAGGCGCAGCAGGCCATCGACGCCATCGACGCGAAGGTGACGGCCCTGGCCGTGGATGGCGATCCCAAGCCCATCGAGGCCGAGATTCGCCGGGCCCTGCACCTGCCGTGCTTGCGGCTCGGTCTTCGCGACGTGCCCAGCCTCGCGGCCGACAGCGGCTACGCGCTCAAGCAGTGGTGGAAGGAGGGGGGCGGCAAGTGGTGGCTCGGGCACTATCTCGAGCTGACGATTCCCCGCACGCCGAACACCTTTCCGACCAGCGTCGTCGCGCCCACCATGCGTCGCACCCTCACTGTGGAAACGCGCAAGAAGCATCCGTTGCGCGAGCTCCTGTGCAGTCTACAAGATTCCTCGTGCGCCACCGAAACGCGCGGCTGGGCCACCCGTGCCGACGAATTCTTCAAGCGCTTCGCCGCCGCCAAGCGCGCGCAGTGGCTCGACGGCGACCAGAAGGGCGAGGCACCGCCCAGCATCGACACGTGCGTCGCGCGGGCCCCGAAGGCACCCGCCGCAGCGCGCTTCGGAAAGTGGAGCCGCTGCCTCGCCGAGGCGAGTCCCAAGGTGTCGCGTTTGCCCATCGGGGCGGTGAAGGCCCCCACCAAAGGCTGGCTCCTGCTCCGGGGGCGGCGCGGCCACTACGCGTTCTGCGACGAGGTTCGCGCCTACGATCTGGCCACCGGCGCCGCGTACATCGCCAAGAGCTGCAGCGGTCTCGCGCTCGTCTCGGACGGGTCGGTCGATGGCGCCAAGACCGACGACGCGCGCAAGCAGGAGACGCAGGTGGGGAGCGTGCCGCGCGATGCGCTCCGCGAAGCCGCGTGGATGATCCTGCTCGCGTCCGAGGTCCAAGAAGACGTGGCGGAGGCCTGGGGCTTCGCGCTTCCGGCCTTCGTGGAGCCGCAACGGTCCATGGGCGAGCTCGGGGGCGGTCACTCGAGCTTCACCATGAGCAGCGGCCAGACTCGCCTCGCCTGGAGCTACATGCCCGATGGACCCTCACAGGCGAGCTCGGACCTCACCTGGCCGGAAGACTACAACCACGCCGGCCGCGAGCACGCGGTGTCGCTCCTGCGCATCGCCGAAGCGGGCTTCGTGGCGGGATGCCCCTCCGCATCGCCGCCCGCGGCGCTCGACTGGGGCACTGCCAAGAGCGCGGTCTCGCCCCTCGACGCCAAGGCGTCGTCGCTCCGCAAGGTCGATCAAGAGCTGGTGGTAGCGCTCGGCAAGGCGCGAGGTCAGGCCTGCGCCGGCAAGTAGCTCAGTGCTCGGCGATGACGGTCAGGGCGCAGTCGTTCTTCGCGACGGTGTAGCGCTCGGCCCACAGATCGTTGAAGCCCAGCGTGAAGGTCACCGAGGTGGGCGACTCTGCGGTGCGCACCAGCCAGTGCACCGACTCACCTTCGGGGTCGACGGTGCGCTCCGCCTGGGCCTCGGTGGGGAGCTCCCAGAGCTTGGGAATCCCGCCGCGGGTGGCGTACGCGCGCGCCGTCAGCAGCGGATCGCAGGCCGGCTTGGGCGTCTCCAGGCGCCACACGCGATCGACGCGGAACGTGCCTTGCCACATGCGGCCCGAGACCACGAGGCCCGCCGCCGACGTGAGCTGCGACTGGCCGTACATGGGGTCGAGCACGTAGTTCGGGTCTGCTGCGCGGGAGAAGTCCACCGCCGTCACCGCATCGGGTGCAGCGGAGCTGTTGAGCTTCTTCCGGACGATGTCCTTGAAGCACGGGTCCTTCGCGCACGTCGACGAGGCGGTGAGCCGGTACACGGAGTTCGTGCCGAGCCCGGTGGTGTACGTGTCGAAGCCGAAGTCGACCACGAAGGTCTGTCCGGAGAAGCGACCGTGGAGCACGCCCTCGCCGCGGCGCGAGAGCAGCCCGTCCTGGCACTCCCAGTTGCAGTCGGCGGGGAGCACCAGCTTGCTCACCTGGCAGGTCTTCGCGCTCTTGCCGTTGGGGCAGCGCACGGTGCCGCTGTTGACCACGCTCAAGGTGGCGTTGTTCACGCCGGTGTTCGCGTCGAGGTGCATCCAGGCGTCGTCCGCACGAATCTCCGAGGCCTCCTCGCCCACCTCCGCGCCGTCGGCGCCGTTGGCCGGGGCCGCGCAATGAAGGAGGGGGAGGGCCAGAGCGAGGCTAAGTGCGAGAAATGACGTGTGTCGCATGAGGTAGGATGCGGTAGCACCGGCCCGATCGAGGGTCAAGGCACAGAGGGCGCCACTCGCGGTCCCTGTACCCGCTGGTAGCCATGGGTCCGTGAACGGTCCGACACAGCTCGCCGCCAACTTGGCGGAATCGTTGCCGACCGCGCGCGGCACGTGGGCTGCTTGAAGGGAAAGCATCGCATCGCCGGATGCGGCTCTCTCCTCCCCGTTCAGCCCCGCTTCCTTTCCTTATCGCGCTTCCTTCTCCCGCTTTCCTTCTTCTCCTTCCGTTTCGCTTTCGCTTTCGCTTTCCTTCTTCTTCTACGTTCGACCGCTTTTCTCTTCGCTTTCCTCGTTCATCCGTTCCCGTTCGAAAGCACACGCGAGGTCTTCGTCATTCCCGGACGGAGACCTCGATGTGTTTAAGGGGTCAGCGTCCGTCGAAGATGTAGACGAACGTGCCGTTGCGGCTCTCGGTCCGCGTGATGGCGTTCGACTTGGAAAAATCGTAGGGCTGTCCGGCCATGATGGCGTCGTAGAACGGCGCCATGTGCGCGCCCTTCTGCCCCGAGTGCAGGTAGTACGCGTGGTTCACGTTGGCGGCGGTGAAGTCCACGTACACGGCGTTGGGAGCCAGCGGCTCGGTGCCGAGCTTCTTTCCGAGACGCGTGCCGTTGCCGACGCCCGCGGCGGTGAGGACGTTGTCCCCGTCGTTCTCGGAGACGTAGACCTTGGGCGCGAAGGTCAGATGCGAGAGCCACGCCGCGTGGCCGGCCAGCGCCGTTGCCGACGAGCTCAGTAGCGCGGTGGCGAAGAGCGTTGCCGGCAGGGGCCGCGTGTCGCGCGCGAGAGCCTCTTCGAGCACCAGGTTCCCCATGCTGTGGGTCACCAGGGTCATCGTGACGCCGGCGAGCGTCGCGTTGCTGCCCAGTGCGAAGGCCAGCTTGTGGAGCACATGCGATAGCGCCGTTCCGGATGCCCGCGCCTCGGCCTCGGGGAAGCCCAGCGGACATCCGCTCGACGAGCCGGGCCAGGTGAACATGAGGACCTTCCCGCCGTAGGTCGACTCCATCTCGGGAATCGCGTCCCCCAGCGACTTGCTGGGCTCTCCGCCGCCACCACAGCTTCGACCGTGCACGTAGACGATGACGTGGCGCGTGGCCGCGGTGAGCACGTGGGCGAGCGCCTTCTCCGCGTCGTCCACCACGAACGCCGTCCCATCGGCCGAGTAGATGCGCGCGGGCGAGGTCATGGACCCGGGATCGACGGCAGGGGGGCGTCCTCCATCGACGGGCCCCGTGGATGCGTCGTTGCCGGCCGCTGCCCCATCTTGGGCGCCACCACCTCCGCCGTCGACCGCCGCTGCGCCAGCGTCGAAGGGCTCCGTAGCTGAACCATTGGCGGCGTCTCCGCAGCCGACGAGGAGAAGCGAGAGCGCGAAGAGTCGTTTCACGCGCTCATGAGAGCACGGCTCTTTCGTGGCGCAATGTCGCGACGGTCGATCGGCGCGCATAGGGGAGCAGTGGCGTGGAACCGAGGGGTCGTGGCGTCGCGTACTCCGCCGACCCGTGAACGGTCGGACACAGGATCACGCTAAGTGCCTGAAAATGCGCCATCCAAGGCGCGGCACGCGCCCTGCTACATGTGTGGGAACGCATCGTTGGATGCGCTCTCCTCCCCGTCTCTCCCCCGCAACGCTTCCTTTTCTTATCGGCTCTCCTTCCTTCTCGGCGGAGTAACAACCCGCCGCCCTTAGCGTTCCCCTTAATCGTCTCGCTTACTTCTCTTTGGTATCCGGTCCCCCGCAGTTCTGGTTCCCGAGCAGGTCGAGGTTTCCGTCCCACAAGGCGGAGACCTCGACGTGCTTAAGGGCGCGTGGCGCCGAAGGGTGCCTTGCTGCAACGCGCGCCTGATGAAAGCCTGAGGGGATGATCGGAGACGATGCGGACACCGAGCTCGACACGGTGGCGACGAAGAGCGCTCCCCCTCCGTCCGCAGGGCCGTCCACCGAGCGTCCGGGGATTCCCGGCTACGAGCTCGGTGGCGTGCTGGGGTCGGGCGGCATGGGCATCGTCTACGAGGCCCGGCACCTCGCGCTGAAGCGCACGGTGGCGCTCAAGATGCTGCGCTCCGGGTTCGCAAGCTCCGAGCAGCTCACGCGCTTTCGACTGGAGGCCGAGCTCATCGCCAGCTTGAAGCATCCCAACATCGTCCAGGTGTACGAGGCCGGCAGCGCCGAGGGGCGCCCGTACTTTGCCATGGAGCTCGTGGAGGGAGGCTCGCTCTCGAGCCTCGTTCGCCAGAAGCGCATGTCGCCGCGGGAGATTGCCGAGACGCTGGTGATCGTGGCGCGGGCGGTGCACTCGGCGCATCAGCACGGCGTCGTGCACCGCGACTTGAAGCCCGCCAACATCCTCGTCGGCGAAGACGGTACTCCCAAGGTCGCGGACTTCGGCGTCGCGTGGCGCGCCTCGCCCACCGACGATTCGCGCAACGATGCACCCGTGGGCACACCCGGCTTCATGGCGCCGGAGATGGTCGAGCTCCCCTGGGCGGTGACCCATGCGGTGGACGTCTTCGCGCTGGGAGCGACGCTCTATGCGCTGCTCACCGGACGGCCGCCGTTCCGTGGAGACAGCGCCCTCGAAGTGCTGCGCAAGACCGCCACCGATGCGCCGGAGCCGCCATCGCGCGCGCGTCCGGACCTGCCGCGCGATCTCGAAGTGATCTGCCTCAAGTGTCTCGCCAAGTCGCCGGGCGATCGGTACCCCACCGCCCTCGCGCTCGCCGAGGATCTCGACCGCTGGCTCCACGGCGAGCCGATCCTCGCGCGGCGCCTCGGCGCATGGGAGCGCGCAGCCCGCTGGGGTCGCGCGAACCCCATGGCCATCGCGCTCTTGGCCGCTACCGGCGTGGGCGCGTGCTCGAGCGTCTGGTACATGTCGTCGCTCTCCAACCGGCTCGCGGAAGAAACGGCGCTCCGAGGAGCCGCCGACGAGGTCGAGACGCTCGAGAAGGTGACCGACTACTACACCGACCAGGTGGTGGGTCGAGCGAACCCTGGACAGCTTCAGACCAGCACCCACTATCGCGACGTGCCCGGCGCGATACCCGTGCCGGCGACGCTGACCATCGAGCTGGGCGAAGTGGTGACCAGCGCCAGTCAAGGCGGCCAGCAGGTTCGCATGTACAGCGATCTGCCGTTCGCGAACCGCGTCGGCGGCGGCCCCCGGAACGACTTCGAGACCAAGGCTCTGGTGGCGCTCCGTCGCGACCCGTCGGTCCCGTACTATGCCTTCGAAATGGAGGGGAGCCGCATGGTGCTGCGCTACGCCAAGGCACGCGTGCTCAAGCCCGCGTGCGTGAGCTGCCACAACACCCATCCCGAGAGCCCCAAGACCGACTGGAAGGCAGGCGACGTGCGGGGCGCCATCGAAGTCGTGCGGTATCTCGACTCCGACATTCGACGGTCGCGCTCGGGGGTCCGAGGAGCCGGGGTCCTGGTCGGCTCCGCGTGCGTGGCGCTGCTCCTCCTCGCACTCGGAACGCTGCTCACGAGCGCTCTTGGCCGCCGCAAGACGCGCGTGACATGACGCGTCGCGTCGCGTGCAAAACAAGACGTTTCGGGACGAGCGCAGCTACACTTGCGCATTGCCCCTGGCTCCTTCCCGAGGTCGTGGATGCATCGCTTGTTTTCCTTCGTGGGTGCGTGCGTGGTGGTGGCAGCCAGCGCCTGCACCTCGTTCGATTCCGGAACGGGCGACCCCGATGCGGGCACGTCGGTGGTGGAGCCGCCGCGCGATGGAGGCTCCGGGAGCTGCGGGCCGCAGAACTGCGGTGGCTGCTGCCTGGGAGACGCCTGCCAGTCCGGCACTTCGGTCTCCGGATGCGGCGCAAAAGGCGGTCTCTGCGCGATCTGTCGCGCGGGACAGATATGCCGGCCGGAATCGCAGACGTGCGGCGTCGACCTCGAGAGCACGTGGGTGGTCCAGCCGGTGAGCGCGGTGATTCAGCCGACGAACTCGACCGGTTCCGCATGGGACGTGGGGCCCGCTGGCGTAGCGCCGCCCGACGTGTTCGTGACCATGGCCTGTCCCGGAGGGAACGGCGTGATCACGAAGACGCCCGCCTTCCCCGACTCGCTGACCCCGAAGTGGACCATCGGCGGGTGCACGCGCAAGGCCAAGGAGCTGCTCGGGGGCCCCATCCAGGTCGGGGTGAAGGACGACGACACGGCCCTCGGCCTGGGGTCCGACGATACCGTGATGGGGGACTCTCCGCTGCAACTGGTGGAGGCCGATCTGTTGAGCGGCGCCCGCGCGATGCCAGCGTTGGCAGGGGTCAAGGAGCTCAAGCTGACCCTCACGCGTCAGTAGCGATCAGCGGCGCAGGAGCACCCGCAGGACTTCCATGGGGTTGAAGCCGAGGACGCGCGAGAGATCCTGATCGCCGAGGACGGTGCCCACGCGCTTGCGCAGGCTCTTCATCATCGGAGGCAGGAGGCCGAAGCGGTCTACGCGCTCGGTGATGATGCGCATGTTGTCGACCGCGAAGCGCGCGCCGTCGAAGCCCAGCGCCAGGCCCACCGCGGTGGGAATCGGCGAGAGCACGATGTCGCGAAGGGCCACCGCGCGACCCCAGGCGCCCGGCCGCAGGTCGACCTGCAGCTCCTTGAACACGTCGACCTCGGCGAAACAGCCGAGCGAGAGCGGCCCGTAGGTATCTTCGGCCACCCGCACCAGGTGGCGGTAGTCGCGGCGCCAGTCGCCGGAGAGCAGGCCCATGGAGAGGCGCATCTCCTCCGGCCCGGCGATGACGTCGAAGCCGTAGCCGCGGCGGCGCGCGCACATGGCCGTCCACAGCTCGCCGTCCTTGAAGAGGCCGAGGAGGATCGACTTGCCGTCGTCGCAGATGGTGTCCATGGTGCGACGGACCATGGCGTCGGTGGGCACCGGGATGCCCTGCAGCCGTTGCGGCCAGAGCTCGATCTCGCCGGCGAGCATCTTCTCGCGGACGATGCCCACCAGCGAGAGCGACTGGGTGATGAAGTCGTCGCTCTGGCGCGCGCGGGCGCCGAACTCCTCCATCACGTCGTCGAGGGAGCCTCGCTGTACCGAGAGGCCCCAGCTACCGCCGTGGTTGGGAACGACCTCGGCCAGGGGAGAAGGCCAGGGAACGCCGGGATCGAGGCGTCCCTTCGTGGTGTGGAGAATCTTGAGGAGGCGGCCGCCTTCGTGCACCACGAATACGCCGCCGCGGGGCCGCGTTGCTTCCCGCTCGGGAGCGGCGCGGGGCTTCCACAGATGAAGAAATCGCGTCCACGTCTCGGTGGTCCAGCCTTCGAATCGCACGTCGGGCGTAAGCACAGGAACACGATACGGCGCTCAGTTCCGCGCGTCGAGCAGGGCTTTCACGTCCTTGAAGCGCTCGTTGGGAATCACGATGGCGAGGTTGTACTGCGCAATCTTCCAGCTACCCGCCCGCAGCACGAGCACGCCGCTGCCGCGCGCCGGGCCCAGGTTCGGCGTCACCAGGTCCTCGTCGAACCACGCGACGGTGCCCGAGGCGTCGACCTCGATGGCCCGCCGAGCCGCCTTGAACGCCCAGGCTTTGCCTTTCTCGAAGTGCGGGTGCGCGTAGGCGCGGAAGGCCGGCACCGTCCAGCGCTCGGTGGCGTCGGTACCGAGGAATACGCCCTCGTCGGCGAAGTGACCGAAGTAACGCGCCTCGTCGGCGCTGGCCGCGGCCGCGTGGGAGTCGTCGAGCACGATGGCGATGGCCCGGCTCGCCGCGTCGGAGGACATGGCCGCAGCAGGTGGAGGCGGCGGTGGCGGAAGGGCGGGACCGGCGCAGGCAGCGACGAGAGCGACGCAAGAGAAGGCCACCAGGCGATGGAGCATGCACCGATTGCTACCACGCTAGATCGCGGTGGTCACCGGCGCGCCATGGCACTCGTCGGACTTCCATTGGAGCGGCGCTCGGGAGTCGAGCAGCAGGTTCCCGTTCTTGTCGCGGACGCGGAGCGTGAGCGAGACCGTCCCCTCGACGACGGAAGCCGTCACATGCACCCGCGTACGACCCTGGTCGCTGGCGACCATCGCGCCACGGACGTCGCCGACCAGCTCACGGGTGACAGCCGAGACCGTCGCGGTGCGACAGCCGGCGTCGACACCGCAGAGCTCCACCGAGAGCTGCGCGGCGTCGCGGAAAGGCGCATCCAGCTCGCGATCGACGGAGACCTCGTAGCTCAACGCGATGGTGCTGCAGGTCTTCGTGGTGCACCCGGTTTGCGCCGTTGCCAGAGTGCCCACGACCAGGAACGTCGCCGCGAGCTCGTTGCGCTTCATCCTCATTCGCCCCTCGTCATGCGGAACCATAGCCTGCGCTCTCTCATCGGCCAGCGAAAAGTCGATCACGATCGGTGAGCCGGAGTGATGCCGCTGCGGCCTCACCAGATCATGCAAGTCCTTCCTGCCTCGGTCGAACGACCGCCCACCTTCGAGCCGACCGCAGACCCGAGCCTCGTCGGGAATGTCGGCCCGCCGCTCGCTCGCGGACCGCTTTCGGTGGCCGAAGCGTTGCTCAAGTCGCCCGCGACGTTGGTGGCCGAGGTGCGAGGAGGGTCGGGCATGTTGCTGCGATTGCTCCTCGTGGGCGGCGCCTCGCTGCTCGTGGTGGGGCTGGTGGCGGCGACCTTCAGCGGGGGTCTTCAGGTCGTATTCGTTCCGCTCAAGCTGGTCTCCGGCGTCCTTCTCGCCGCCCTCATCTGCCTGCCGAGCCTGCACATCTTCTCGTGCCTGGCAGGGGCCACGCAGCGGTTTCGTGAGACCCTGGGCGCCCTTCTCATGGGCATCGCGCTCATGGGGCTCTTGCTCCTGGGCTTCGCGCCCATCGCCTGGATCTTCTCGCAGACGACGTCGTCGGTGGCGGTCATGGGCGCCATCGAGGTGGCCTTTCTCGGATTCAGCACGCTGGTGGGGCTGGGGCTGGTGCGTCGCTCCCTCGTGGCGTTGAACCAGAACAAGATGCGAGGCCTCGGCGCCTGGTCGGTGCTGTTCATGGTGGTGCTCTTTCAGATGACGACCACGCTGCGCCCGCTGGTGGGCCCCGACGACGGAACGGTGCTCCACGAGCGCCTCTTCTTCCTGACGCACTGGATTCGAACGGCCATCGGCTCGTGAGCGCGCTCCTCTCGCCGGGCGCGCTCTGCCGGCTCGACGACGGGGCGGTGCGGCGCATCGGAAATGGAGAAGGCCTGCCCGGCGTGGCGCTCTCGGCCACCTTGGCCATCGTGCTCGGCGCCGGCGCGTACGGCGTGGCGTTCGGGGTGTGGCGCTCCCCCTCGCAGGCCTTCTTCTCGGCGGTAAAGCTCCCGCTGCTCCTGCTCGGCGTAGCGGCCTGTACCACGCTCTTGAGCGCCATGGCGGCGTTGCTCCTTCGATCGCGGCTCTCGCTCGCGCAGACGGCGGTGGCGATCCTGGTTTCGCTGGCGGTGACGGCCACGGTGCTCGGTGCGGCGTCGCCGGTGTCGATCCTCTTCGCGCTGGCGCTGCCGCCGCCGGATCCCGGGCTGGTGGGGCTATCCATCGACGATCCGCGGGTGCAGCCCGCGCTCACGGTGGCGCGCGAGCTGCTGCTGCTCCACGTGGCGATCATCGCGCTGGCCGGCGCCGCGGGCGTGCTTCGACTTCGCGGCCTGCTCCGAGGTCTCGGTCTCGAAGACGGCGTCGCGCGTCGGGTGATGGTGAGCTGGATGGCCGCGCAGTTCCTTGTGGGGACGCAGCTCTCGTGGCTCCTCCGTCCGTTCTTCGGGCGCCCGCACTTGCGACCGACGTTCCTGGTGGACGACTTCTTCGACGGAAACTTCTTCGACGAGGTGCTCCTCGCCTTCCGTTCGGCCTTCGGTCCCGGCGCGCCGGCGGCCATCGTCGTCATCGCGGTCGCCGCCTGCGCTGGGCTCGCCTACGCGCTTCGCGGCGGTTCCACGCTGGTGCGCATCGAGGTGGCGGAGCTCGGTTTTCGCGTCGCCTCCGCGCGGACCCTCCGGTCACTGCCCTGGGGCGCGGTGGCCGAGGTGCGTGCTGCCGGGGCGCGGGTCACCCTGGTGCTCGCGGCCGACGAGACCCTCGCGCGAGAGGTGCTCACCGTGGCCTGCGTGGACGCGGTGACCGCGCGTGCACTCGCCGCGCACATCGACATGGAGCGAGGCCGGGTTCGTGCGGGCCCGTTTCGCACCGCCGCCTCGTGAGCAAAAAAATCCCGTCGCTACTCTTGCGAGTAGGACGGGAGTGCTGCGGAGAGGGTGGGATTCGAACCCACGGTACAGTTTCCCATACGCATCCTTAGCAAGGATGTGCCTTCGGCCACTCGGCCACCTCTCCAACGGAGCGGGGCGGAGCCTAGCCAGGATCCCTGTGCGGGGCAAGGGGAACCGACGGCGGATGCTACCCGGAAGGCCGGAGGGATTCGACCGTCGGCGCGTGCGCCGCGAGGCGCTTCTTCATGGTCGCGATGGCTTCGGCGCTCTCGTCCACCAGCACGAATCCGCGGCCGTTCTGGGCCGCCGCCTCGCCGGTGGTGCCGCTCCCGGCGAAGAAGTCGAGGACCACGTCGCCGGGGTCGCTGTGCACCCGGACGATGCGATTGAGAATCGCCATGGGCTTCTGGGTCGGGTACCCGGTCTTCTCCTTCGACATGGTGGGCACGATGGTGTTCCACCACACGTCGGTAGGGGTCTTGCCGCGGGCGGCCTTGGCGGGGCCCACCAGCTCCGGCGACATGTAAGGGATGCGATCGATGTCGTCGTAGCGGAACACCGCGCGCGCCGGGTCGCGGGCGTACCAGAGGATGGTGTCGTGCTTCTTTGGCCAGCACTTCTTGGAGCGGCCGCCGTAGTCGTAGGCCCAGATGATCTCGTTCATGAACGCATGGCGACCGAGGAGGCCGTCCAGCGCCACCTTCACGTAGTGCGCTTCCCGAGGGTCGAGGTGCACGAAGATCGATGCGTCGCCGGTGAGGCAGCGGAGCGACGCCTCGATGCGGGGCAAGAGGAACCCCACGTAGTCGTCGAAGGTGTCGGCATACGACGGCGATGCGGTCCGCTCCGACACCACGTAGCGGCGTCCGCCGAAGCCGCTCCGCTGGGTGGGGGGCGACGATTCGCGGACCTGCGGCGCGACCACCACGGTCTCTTCGGGCACCTGGCGCACGGTCATGCGATCGCGTTTCTGCTGGCGACCGGTGTTGAACGGCGGGTCGATGTACAGGAGCCGCGCGAAGGCATCGGGCAGGGTGCCGAGAACCTGCAGGTTCTCTCCGTGAACGATGCGTCGCAAGGGGTCGTCAGTTACCGCGCGTGTTGGCCGCGGCCTGGGGCGCGGCGGCCTGGGGCGCTGCCGTGTTGGCGGCGAGGGCGGCCCGGTCGTTCTCGATGGCCGTCAGGATGCGCCGTGCGAGGTAGGCGCCGCCGTTGCCCGTGAGGTGGAGGCCGTCTTCGGCGCGGAGCCAGATCTTGCGGCCCTGGGAGTCGAGCGCCGAGTTGCTGTACTTGCCGTTCTCGTCGGCCAGCAGGGTAGGGGCGTCGACCAGCGAGACGTTGTTCATGCGCCCGGCCACCGTGTGGATGACCTCGTTCACGTCGCCCATGGTCGGCGCGTACTTGCGGTTCGGGTTGAACGGCTGGGCGACGATGTACACGTGGACGTTCTTGTCGGTGAACAGGTGGAGGAACGCCTCGAGCCGGCGGCCATACTCCTCCTTCCACTCCGGGGTACGCAGCATGACCGGTATGCGCTTTCCCGGCGGAAAGAGCCCCTGGGTGTCGTTGGCGCCGAGGGTGATGATGGCGATGTCGGGGGCGCCTTCGGACTCGAGGATCTTCTTGGCCACCTTCGGCCAGTCGTAGAACTCGCGGCGGGCGAGGCCGGTGGAGTTCCGGAAGAACGTCCGGGCTCGCTTGTCCTTGGTGTCGTTGACGTTGCGCTCCACGCCTTGCCCGATCGGCTGCGCGGTGGAGTCACCCACGGTCCAGATGCGGAGCACCTTCGGCGGCGGCTCGTCGGCGCGGCTGGGCGCTGCCCACAGGAAGGCGCAAAGGACGGAAAGATAGGTGAAGAATGCACGGAACTGCCGCATCGAGTCGATGCTAGTCGAGGTTCCCCGCGGTCGCCCAGTTTCGCGCACCATCTCCGGGTACTGATACTCCGTCCAGTGCTCTTCGCGAGGGCCCTTGCTACCATCACGGTCGTTGGTCGACGCCTCGCCTCCATCGCTCCCCGAACCCCTTCGGCCACGAGCTCGAGCTTTCCTGCTCGAGGCCGCGGCGCTCGCCCTGTCGCCAGCCCTGCTCGGTGCGTTCGCGCTTCATGGGCTCTTCCCTTCGGAGGCCTCGAACCGGGGAAATGCGCCGAGCCCCGCGATGTTCGCCCTGGTCATGGGCGGGCTCCTGCTCGCTGCCAACCCCGCTGCAGAGTGTCGGACGCATCGGAATCCCGGTGATCGCCGCGGCGGCCGCGATGGCTCCGTCGATGCTGATGCGCGGGGGGCTCGACCCGGGCCTGGTCACCGCTTGGTTCATCTTCGCCATGGTGACCGCGGCGCCCATGGCCGTCCTCCAGCTGGTGGTCGACGGTCTCAATCGCAAGCTCATCCTTCGGGCTCGCGAGATGGTGCTGGTGCGTCTGGTGGTGCAGCTCGCGGCCACTGCCGGGCTCTGGTGGATCGGCACCGGCGGGCGCCCGTTCGATCGCGGACTGGTGGTTCCGTCGCTCCTCGCCTGGACGCTGCTCGGGCTGTGGACCTGGTGCGCCGTGGACGCCCTTGGGGACCGGCGCCGGCGTCGGATCTTTCTCCAGGAGGTGGAGGCCGGCAGGGTGCGCGGTCTGCGCGTCGAGGCGCATCCGGAGGGAGCCGTCCTCGTGCGTGTTGCAAGAGAGGTCGGCTAACGCGAGGCCGCTGCCGACGAGGTGATCGGCACGGTCGAC
>JABFRG010000468.1 GCA_013141295.1 Polyangiaceae bacterium | reverse complement strand
ATGGGCTTCTCGTCGGGCCAGAGCACGCTCGTGATCGTCGGCACGTCACGCTCGAAGTCGTACGGCGCCAGGTGGGCCACCGGCGGCGCAGCGCCCATGTCGTAGCGCATCGGTGCGCGCCAGGTGCGCCCTAGCAGTCGAAGCGCGTTCTCGGCGGAGAGATTCGGCCAGAGTGCTGCTCCCTCGACCTCGGGCAGGATCTCCTGCCGTCCGAGGCGGGTGAGCTCTCCACGATTCGCCTCGGAGGTGTGCTCGTGAAGGTAGCTCAAAAGCGCGCCGCGTGAGCCCACCGGCGTCTCGCGGGTGAGCTGACGCACCTCTGCAAAGAGCGCCGGGGTTGGCTCCACCCGCTCGGCCATGGCCGGCACCCACAGCACGGCCACCGCGCGCCGCTCCGCCGGGAGCGCGCGCACGCGGTGCACCAGCAGTCGGATGGCCTCGGAGGGCCAATGCGCCTGGCTCTGCCTCTCGCGCGACGCAAGCACGTGGGGCAGCGCGTCTTCGAGGGCGATGCGGCCCTGGTCGAGGTCCGCGAAGAGAGCCTCGTGACCGCGGTAGTGCCAGGCGTCGATGCGCTCGGCCTCCTCGCCCGTGGGCGTGCACGCCACGGGCTTCGGCGGCAGCGGCGTATCCCACCGGTCCGGCGTGCGGGCCTGCGCGAGGCTATCCCACGTTGGCAGCGGAAGTACCGGGCAGCGGCCGGTCGACGCGAGCCCTTCGAGGCGGAGCAGCCAAGGCGAAAGCGCCCCCTGTATGTGTACATGGGGCGCGACCTGCTGGTAGAGCGCGGTCGTCTCCGCTCGCGTGCCCGAGGTGAACCCAGCCACCAGCGCCTCTTGCTCCACCGGCGAGAGCTCGAGCTCGACCGCGCCCGGTCCCTCCGGCCATAGCGTGTCGGCCATCGATCGATGCCAGTGACGCATGCCGCCCAGCACCGGTAGGGCCGCCGCGCGCTCTTCCTGCGTCGCGCTGCGGAGCACCGAGAGCAGTACCTTGAAGCGCCGCATCGGTAGCGGCTGGAGCGGCTGCGTCACGTAGGCCTGTGCCAAGCCGTGCAACGCGTTCGTGAGCAAGGTGGCGTGGGGCTGCGTCAGGAAGGTCTGCAGCGTGGTGTCGGCCGGCGCTGCGGGTGGCGCCCGCGTGGTGGCAACGGCGGGCGCCTTTCCCCGATGCGCCGCGCACCCGATCGACACGGCTGCGATCCCGAGCCATCTGCGCGCTGCGCCCATCCCCGCCATTGGCCGGCAAGCCCGCGGGCCGTTGCTAGTCCGAAGACCAAGGGGGAACGTGGGTCGGCAGTACCTCGCTGTAGCGCGTGAAGAAGGCGGTGCTCGTGGACGCCCGGAGATCGCGATTGTTGAAGGTCACGACGCCGCGCATCCAACCTCGCTCGGCGCCGAGGCGCGGAGCGTGCACCCGGAACCGCACCACGAGCCGGCCATCTCCGGTTTTGTCGCGAGACTCCTGCATGGCTTCGATGTCGTCCGGCGGCCCACCGAGCGCGAGCGCCACTTCCCGCGCAACGATGCTCTCGAGCATGGCCTTCTCGGTGGCGAAGGGCGCAGGAAACAGCGCCGCCGACACGTGCTGGGTCTTCAAGAAGTCGAAGAAGGGGGCGCGGGTGAGCGGGTTCTTCGCCAGCGCCGTGCGGACCTCGATGGAGAGGGGCTTGCCCGCCAACAATGCCGTACCCGCCACGCGCAAGAGGAACATGCCGCGGGCGCGCGGAAGCAGACCCTCGAGGTCGCGCGCTGCTTCCGGTGCCTTCTCGAGGATCGAGCTGCACGCTCCCTGAATGCGCGGATCGAGCATGCCCAGCGGATGCGCTCGGGAGCGCTCCGTGCATGTCTGGAGGAGCGGCGCGAACAGGTGCTCCTCGTCGGACCAGAGCGGATTGTAGGCGGATTCGGTTTCGCGCCGGAAGGCGTAGGCGGACTCGGGCAAGCCTGCGTCTTCCCGCTTGGAGCGCGCGAAGAGGAGCAGCGCGTCGTCGGGTGTCAGCCCCGGATGAAGCGCCATGCCGCGTGCGCGTGGGAGCACGTCCTGACGCGCAGCCAGCCTGATCGCGGCTTTCCACGCCCCCCGCCATAGCGCCGGATGCTCTGCCAGCGCTTGCATGACCCACGACTTCGAGCCCACTGGAACGTCGCGCAGGAGCTCGACGAGGGCGTCGCCCAGCGCCGCGTTCGGCTCCACGCGGGCGACCACCTGGGCCAGGAAAAGGAGTGCCACCTCGCGCCTCGCATTCGGGAGTGTCCGGATTCGTCGTGCAAGGACGACGATCGCATCGGTCGGCCATCGCGCCGCGCCCTGCGCGCCGTGGGTATTCAGCACGTGGGGCATGGCGTCCTCGAGCGCGACGCGCCCGGCGTCGAGATCCGAAAGCAGAACCTCCGGGCCCCGGTAGTGCCAGCTGTCGATGCGCTCTTCCGCTTCGTCGCTGGGGGCGCAGGCGAGCTTGCTGGATGGTGGCCGTGGCGGGTCGTCTCCCTTACCCGCAAACGCATCCCACTTGGCAAGCGACAGGACGGGGCAGCGTCCCGCTCGCGCAAGGGCCTCGAGGCGTTGTGCCCATAACCGTCTCGATTCGGGATTCTGCGGTCGCAGATAGGCAGTGACCCTGCCGTAGACCTCCGTCACTTGCGCCCGGCTGCCCGACGTGAGCGCCGCGACGAGGGGCGCGTCGTCGCCCGGTTCCAGCGTCGGCCAGATAGATCTGTCCCAGATCCGCCAGGCGATGGGCCCGTGCCAGTGCCGCAGCTCGCGCAGCACCGCTATCGCGTCCGCGCGTTCGCTCTCCGGTGCGTCGCGCATCAGCGAGAGAAGCACGTCGAAGCGTCGCTCCGGGATCGGCTGCAAGGGCTCGGCTATGTACTCGCTGGCGAACCCGTGTGCGGCCTCGGCCAGCAAGGTGGTGTGTGGGCGGGCCAGTAGCGCAAGGAGCGCCGGAGACACGTCGGGAGGCGGCGGCGGTTCCTCCACAGCCACCGGCGCACTTTGCGGCGGGCGTCGAGGGCTACACGCGACAACTGCCACCAGGGCCAGCAAGCCGCACGCGCGCGTCCAGAAGGGCGACACGTACGCGCATTGGCCGGGAGAGCGCCGGACCGTGGCGAGCTCGTCAGGCGTTGCGCTGCGCGAGCCAATCCAGGATGGCGAGGCCGGTGGCGAAGGGCCAGCCCTTCAGACGTGCCACCGGGATGAGCTTCACCTCCTCGAGCTCGTCGCCCTTCACGATCTCGCCGTCCGCCCCGTCGATGGGGACGGCGTGGTAGGCGATGAGCACCTGGTTCTGTGCGGCGAAGGGGTACACCCCCACCAGCGAGACGACGCGCGCGGCGAGACCGAGCTCTTCGGAGATCTCGCGCACCACCGCCTCCCGAGGGTCTTCGCCCTCCTCGAGGAATCCGCTGATGGGCGCGAACACCTTCTCGGGCCACCCTCGGCCGCGAGCGAGCACCACACCGGTCGGCAGCTCCACGATGGCCACCACCACCGGGGTAGGGTTTGCATAGTGCACGAAATCGCAGGTGGCCGAGGTGCAGCGCCGTCGCGCGCCCATTCCGCCGTCGGAAGAGAGCGCGCTCGCGCAGCGCGGGCAGAAGGTCCAGGGGGCCGAGCTCATGGTCCCACCATCGCGCGAAGCCCCGCGTGGCGCAACCCACTCTCGCGAACCGCTACTTCTCCGCCAGGCGCTTGCAGGCCACCTTGCTTCCTTTGCCGTCCTTGCACGCCTTGGTCCACGACGCCTTGGCCTTGACCGGGTCTTTGGTCGTACCGCGCCCGGTCCAGTACATGTCGCCCTGAAGGCGGCAGATCTTGAGCGCTCCACGCTCGCAGCCCTGGGTGGCGATGGCGAAGGCGTCGGCCTGCTTGCCGGCGAGCTTCTTGACGGTGTCGATGGACGCCTCGCACTCGTCGACGTCGAGGTCGCATGCGGCGTGAGCCGCCTTCACGGCGCCCTCCGGATCCTTGGCGACGTCGAACAGGCCGGTGGCCAGAAAGTCTGCCAGGCTCCCGCACTGCGTCGCGTCTCCGCCGTCGCATGCGCGCACCAGAAGGCTCATGGCCTTCTTGGTATCTTTGGGGATGCCATTGTCGCCGTCCAGGTACATGGCGGAGGCCTCCGCGCACGATGTGCCGTCGCCGAGCTTGCAGCCACGCTCCATGTAGGTGACGGCGAGCGGGGTGTCGCGCTTGATCACGGTGTCTTCCATGTCGAGCCATCCGCCTGCACGGTTGCAGCCGTCGGCGCTGCCGTCGTCGCAGGCGCGCTTCCAGATCTCGAGCCCCTTCTTGACCCGAGCCATGTCCGGCTTGTCCTTCTTCTCGATATCGTTGGGCATCACGTAGTTGCCCCACTCCGCGCAGGAGTCCGCGACGCCGTGGTCGCAGCCCTTCTTGAACACGGCCTCGCACTCCGACGGAGGAGCCTTTTGCTTGCGCAGGATGGCGCCGAGATTCATGCACGATGCGCCGCTCCCTTTGTCGCACTGGGCCCGGCATTCGGCGGCGTTCTTGGGGTCGCACAGGTGCGCCTGATCCTGGGCCTTGGTGCATACGCCTTCGGCGAAGACGTAGCCCTCCCGACACGGGTTCTCCTGCACCTTGGTCTCGCGATCGCTCTTCTCTTTCTCCTTCTCCTTCTTCTTTGGCGCTGTCTTGTCGGCGTCGTCCGCCGAGCCGGTCGCCGAGCTGGTCGCCGCTGCGACGCGGTGAATCGGCTGGAGCTCCACGCGAAGCGGCGTTCTGCACTCGTCCGGCGGGTCGGCGGCCCGGGGGCTCGACGTGTGGCACGCCTCGAGCGACCCATCGGAGTTGGCGCTCTTGCGATCGGAGGCGCTCTTGGCAGATGCCCCCACCTTGAAGAGGTCGGCCACGACCGCCACCTTGCCGACCGAGCCGGTGGCCATGGAGAATGCGCCCAAGTATGCACTCTGCAAGTAGTGCGTGGCGCCCTCGCAGTTGCCGACGAGGTCGTCCTGCTCCACGCGGGCCAGCGTGGTGCTGCGCCGCCCGACCATCACCAGGGCGAGGTCGATGGCCTTGCCGCTCGTGAGGTCGCTGCCGAGCTTGCCAGCGCTGAGCGGAAGGTTGACGCTCAGGTCGTCCTGGCTCTTCATCTGCACCACTTGCTCTTTGCGGCTCACCCCCGCGTACTCGTACTTGCTGCGGCCCGCGGAGCACGCCGGGAGCACGCGCAGCTGGTTGCAGTCGTAGGCCACCACCACCAGTTGCTTGTCCATGGACGCCTCGAGATCGAGGCGCGCGTCGGCGTCGAGATCCACGATGAGCGGCTTGGCCAGGCGCGGATCGCCGGAGCACGCGGGCGCGCTGTTCATGGCAGTGACGCCGCTCGCGGTGAAGTCCTTGGGCCGGATGGCCTCGCCGGCGGCGCCCCCACATGCGGAGGTCGCTGCGAGAAGAAGGAAGGGAACGACCGAGACCTCGAGCCGGTACGAGCTATTTCGCTGCATGGGAGGTCGAGCAGCAACATGCGCGCCGCATCCGCCCGTCGCCACCGCGCGCGATTGCCCGAGGATTTTCCGGGTCGAACCCCTGCATGGGACCTCGAGGTCCCGGTCCGATGGCCTTCCGCCGAGTCCATCGGGTGGGACCTCCCGAGCTCACCGCTCGGGCCTCGTCAGGGCGTGCGGAACACCAGCAGCGAGGCGCTCATGGGCGGCGCCGCGTAGGCGTAGGCGTTGTTCTTGGTGAGCGCCGTTTGCCCGGCGTACACCGGCGAGGCGTTGGCGGCATCGATGCGGTAGGTGTCGACCTTCCCCAGGCGCTGTCCGTGGAAGGTGCGGAGGCCGAAGCGGCGCACGGCGTTGGTCTTGTTGACCACGAGGACCGCGACGTGGTCGGCTGCATCGTTTGCAGCATACACCGAAGACTGTACCTTCTCCGGGTGCTCCACCCGCACCAGGGTGCTGTCGAAGCGGAGGCCGGCGCCGTTGGCGTTGCGGAGGAGCTTGATGCCGCCGTAGGCGTAGCGCATGTCGCTGGCACCGCTCACCGGCCACAACGCTGCCAGCGAGATGCCCATGCGCGCGAACACGCCGATGCTGTCCACCGTGGCGAGGCCGCTCGAGATGTGATTGAGGCCGCCCGGGAAGTACTCCGACACCGCCAGGTTGGTGCCCGGGTAGTTGGTGGCGATGCGGCTCTGCAGGCGGCTGATGATGTAGGCCGGCCCGTTCAGGTGCCACTGCGAGGTGATCCAGGAATTCTCGTTGTACTCCGCGTCCCAGTAGCTGCGTGGGCCCTGGGTCACGGCGTCGATCTCCGCTTGGGTCATGGCGCGCGTCGCCTGGTTCAGCGCGTACACCGGCGTCCCGTTGATGACGCCCTGCGGGTACCAATGAAAGTCGAAGGTATCGAGGAGCCGCGTGCCGGTGAGCGTGCTCTCGTTCTTGATGGCCGTGAGAAAGTCGTCCATGTACCAGTGCCCGGCCGACGAGAACTGCGGCAGGAACTGGTTCCACGAGGTGAACCCGTCGAAGCCGTAGTGGCTGGGGCCGATGATGTGCGCGTTGGGGGCCAGTTGCTTCACGCGCTTGGCGAAGGCGATGACCCGCGCGGTGAAGTCCTCGGGGGTCACCGTGGTGCCCACCTGCCGACCGCTGGGGCCATTGAGCGGCGCGCCGCTGCCCGCTTGCAGCATCGGGAAGGCCCAGTGCCAGAGGTCCGGCTCGTTGTCGATGGCGACCATCACCTGGGTGGGGCCCGGCGCCAGGATGTCTTGCGCGAACTGCGCGCGCAGGTACTGGAGGTACTCGTCCTGGTACACCTTGCCGTCGTTCAGGTCCGGCGTGGCCGCTAGCGCGGTGGGCTTCACCACGTAGTTGCGGCGGAAATACGCGTCGCGGTTGAAGCCGACGGTGTCGTAGGGAATGTTGGCGGCGACCGGACCCGCCACGTAGTCGTTGAGCACGAAGGGCGCCATGGTGGCGCGGCCCGCGGCGCGGTTCTTGGTGATGGCGTCGAGATCGGTACCGGCCGGCGCGTTCGGGTTGGCGAGGCCGTTCGCCAGATACATGTCGTTCGAGTAGTTGTTGTTCTGCCCGCCGTTGGAGACGTTGGTCTCCCAGTTGTAGGCGTTCACGCGATCGCCGCCGCGGCGAATGAAGGTGATGCCGCTCATGACGTCGGCCGGCGCCTCGCCGCTCAGGCCATTGAAGCCGTAGAGCAGTGGCGAGATGGGCTTGCGGTCCTCGGCGGTCTTCACCAGCGTCTCCACGTCGACCTCGCCAGCGGCGAAGGTGTCGGGATCACCGCCGCCACCCGGGGGGGTGAAGGGCGCGAGGAGTGCCGGCGGCGCGTGGTCGATCTCGAAGCGCACGTTGTCGACGTAGTACGCGTACGTGCTGGCGCTGCTGCTGGGGAACATCACCATGCGATAGGGCGTGGTGGAGGTCACCAGATCGCTCATGGGGATGGTGACGTGGTGCCAGGTGTTGGCCTTGAAGCCGCCCGGAATATACGGAAGCAGCGGCCTTGTGGTGGAGCCGTCGACGCCCACCTGGATGGAGCTCAGGGCGGCCGGCGGGGTGCCGGTGCCCGCCGAGATGTCGAAGGAGACGTGGGTGAATGCGTTGGTGGCGAAGGCCGGAAGGCCCCAGTTGTACACCAGCGCGAAGCCGCCCCAGGCTGCCGTGTAGTTTGCACGCAATGCGTTGGTGCCGGTGGTGCGGAACGGATCGGTGGCGCTGGTGACGGACCAGCCGCTCACCACGAAGTCGGTACCCGGCGCGTCGCCGTACACCAGGCGCTCGGTGGGCGCGGCATCGGTCCACGAGAAGCGCACGTCGTCGAGGTAGAACCCCACGTTGGCCAGGGTGCCGCCGTTGCCGAAGAGCAGGCTGCGGATGGCGCCGCCGGAGGGGTTCAGGGTGCTCATGGGCACCGTGGCGCGGTACCAGGTGTTCGCGGCCACCGCGCCGGTGCCCACCAGGAGCGGCTTCACCGGAACCCAGCTGAGCGGCGTGAGGGGATCGCCGTCGTCCACCGCAACTCGCAGATCGGCGATGCCGGCGTGGACCGCGGCCCCGGCGTTGAACGCGAAGGAGAGCTCCGTCTGTCCGTTGCCGGCGAAGGCCGCCTGGGTCACGGGGATGGCGGCGCCGTAGCTGGAGCCGGCTGCCGCGAGCGTCACCGCCAGCGACGACGTGCCCTGGGTCTTCACGGCGGTGGAGACGGTGGCCGAAGCTCCGCTCGCACTGGCCGCGAAGGGCGCCGCGAAGGCGTCGGCGAACACGCTCGATACGCGCGCCGGGGGCCGCGGCAACACGATCCAGTTGGCACCGGTGGGCGTGGTGAGGGCCGAAGCCGCGCTCTCCACGTCGCTCCCGCTCCCCTCCGGCGTGCACTGGCAAAGAAGAAGAGCGACCAGTGGACCGAGGGACCGGGGACGGATGAGGCCGAGCATCGTCTCGCAGTAGCTCATGCCCCGGGCGCTGCAATACATTTCCCTACCTGCACCGCTTGCGCCCCGCTAGGTGCCAAACACTGCTGGGGAAACGGGTTCTGAGCAGTTTGTTGGCGTGGGGCGCCTCCACAGCGGCCTTGGGGCAAATCGACTCACGACGCTGCGGCCGAGGCCGTTCCTTGGTCCATGAACATCCGCAGCGCTGGTCCCAATGTCGAAGCACTCGCTCAGGCAGCCTCCTCTGGTGGCGCCGACGGCGTGATGCAAGTCGCGCAAACGTCGGTCCTCAAGAAGGCCATCAACAGCCAGGCGCAGCTCGGCGCGCAGCTCATCGCGAGCGCGGGCAACGTCGGTCGCAACGTGAACTTCATGGCCTAGCCACGACGCGTCGCCTATGGTCACAGGGCCATGGCGCGATCGCGGAAGCGTACTTCGAAGGTGCCGTCCAAGGTGACGGTGGAGAAGGACGCTGCACCCACTCCCCAAGGTCCGCCGCTGCCGGTGCTGGTCACCGTCGGCGCGGCCTTGCGCGAGGTCCTGACCATCGCGCTGTTTCTCAAGTACGGTTTGGTGTTCCTGGTGCTCGGTGGCGCCGCAGCGGCATTCGCTGCGCTCGCGACCGCGCCGCGGGACCTCTTCGTGCCGTTCGTCGTCCTGTGGACGCTGGTCTTCGTGCTGGCCATCGTCGGCACGTTGCTCGGCCTGCGCGCGCTGCGTCGCCGTCGTTTCGGCGACGTGCCGCCTTCCACGCCCATCACCTCGCTGGGCATCCTGCTCAACGTATGTGGTGTGTTCGCGACCGTGGGCGGCCTGTGGGTCTGCGTGCCGATGCTTCGGGCGGGTGACACGAGAGTGGGCGCCATCGGCGCCGCCCTGTGCACCCTGGCACTTGCGTCCATCGTGCGCGATGCAATGCGCTACGTAGCGCAGCGCTGAGTCTACTCCTCGACGATTTCGAGATCGTCCGCCGCGAGCTCCACCGACGACTTCACCGGCACCGGCGGGGGCGCGGTACGCACCGAGAGGACCTTCACGCGGTACTCGAGATCGAGACCCTCCAGCGGATGCACCGCCCGGGCGCTGATCTGATCGCCGGTGACCGTGCGAATCTCCAGCCGCAGCGGGCGGCCTCCGGGATCCTTCGCCTCGAACATGGCGCCGACCTCGAGCTTCGCGTCCTTGGGGAAGAGCGTCCGCGGCACCGCGAGCGTGGGCGCGGCGCTGCCGAAGGCGACCTTCTTGATGACGCCTTTCCGCTCTTCGCCGGCCTCCATGCCGACCAGCTCCTTCTCGAGCGCAGCGAGCATCTTGCCGGTGCCGTGCGTGTACACGATCGGGCCGGTCTTGCTCGACGATTCCAGAACTTCACCCCCCGCAACCCGCAGGTCGTACTCGCACCGTACGACCAGACCATCAGCAACCTTCATGACCGCGATAGTACCTCGTTTGCCGCGCGAACGGTGGTCACTGAATCGCCAGCGCGAAGCCGCCAGCGGTAAGATTGAAGGAGCCGTCGCTCACCTTCGCCGCGCGCCCCTTATCGTCCTTGGGGAATCGTTGTACGGCGGTGCAGGTGAGGGTGCCCTTGATGCTGCTGCCGACCGGCGCGAAGGAGGTCGCCGGGGCGTCGGTGATGTTCACGGTGCAGGTGGCGGCCGGCCCACCGCTGGAGAAGCCGACCCGGTAGAAATGGGTGGGCGTCTCGATGTCGAGGCTGCCTCGGCTGAGCTGATCGGAGAACGCGTACTGGCCCGGGCCGCGGTAGGTGCCGTTGCCCACGTCGAGGTCGAGCTTGCGGGTGGCATCGGCGCAGCGCACGTCGAGGTTGCCGGACCCGTTCATCGCCGCGAACCCCGGAAGCGAGAAGGAAGTCCCGTCGATGGTGAAGCCGCAGGTGCCGGTGGCCAGCGGGTTTTCCGAGGCATCCCCGGCTCCGCCGTCGGGGCTGCTGCCGTTGCTGCCGCTACTGCTGCCAGCGCCGATGAGATCGGTTCCGGAGGAGCCGCTGCAAGCCAAGGGGAGGGCGAGGAAGAGCAAAGCAAAGATACGCATGCAGCGGGAGTGCTGCCTGCCGCCCCGCTTTCTGAAAGAATCGTCAGTGCGCTGCGGGGGCCGCGCCGGGCCCGGGCTTGAACATCGGGCCGGGAATCGGGAAGACCACGCGGCCGGCGGCGGTGTTCACCAGGATGCCGAAGGCCATGTACAGCGCGATGGCCACCAGGAAGATGGTGCAGAGCGCGATGGGCATCGCGAACGCCTTGGTGTGCAGCGCGTGGTTGAGGATGCGCGAGGCGTACAGGAAGTCGATGTCGAGCAGGAAAAGGAAGAGCAGCTTCGAGTAGAAGCCGAACGCGTAGGTGAGCACCACGAAGATGATGATGAAGCAGACGTCGACCGCGAAGGTGATGTCGCCGTTGGGGACCTTGCCCTCGGTCAGCCCCGAGAGGCTCCACCAGTTGTAGACCCAGTTGAACGCGAAGGTGGTGAACAGGGTGCCGCCCAGCAGGTTCTTGTTGGCGAGCGACATGATGCCCGCCAGGAACTGCCCGCCGGCCCCGAAGAGGAGGCAGAAGATGGCGGCGGTGCGGATGGCATCCGGTGTCACCGCGGTGCCGAAGGCCACGGGGACCAGCGCGGCGCAGCCGATGGCCAGGCACAAAAGGCCCAGCGGCGAGGGCTCGGCGAAGGGAACGGACGCGGGCGAAGCGGGTGCAGCGGGTGTTTCCACGAGTCCCGTCTCTACCGTGGTCCCGGGCCGTGGCATACTCCTCTCGTCGTGCGCATCGTCCTTTTCGACATCGACGGAACGCTCCTTCATGCGAAGGGCGCCGGGCGTCGCGCTTTCGAGAGCGCGGTGCGCGCCGTATGTGGCGGGACGGGCCAGTGCGGGTTCTCGTTCGCCGGCATGACCGACCGAGCCATCGCCCGGCGATGCTTGCGCAGCGCGGGGCTGTCGGACGACGAAGCGTCCATCGACGCCCTGGTGGCGGCGTACGTGGCGCGTCTCGACGACGAGCTGGTCGGTCCCGCCGAGGTGGAGCAGGTGCCGGGCGCGCAGCAATGCCTGGACGCGCTCCTTCACGAGACCGATCGCGTGGCCCTCGGCATCGGCACCGGCAACGTGCGCGCAGGGGCCGACCGGAAGCTGCGTCACGCGGGGCTCGGCCACTACTTCCGCTTCGGCGGCTACGGGTGCGACGCCGAGGCCCGGAGCGACGTGCTCCGCGCCGGCGTGGCCCGCGGCAAGGGGCTCTTCTCCCACGCGCGCCAGGTGGTGGTGGTGGGCGATACCCTGAAGGACGTTGCCGCGGCGCTGGAAATCGGTGCAGTGTGCATCGGAATCGCCACCGGCAGCGACACCCACGATCACTTGCGGGCCGCCGGCGCGACCGTGACGTTCGACGACCTCCGGGATCCTGCGCTCCAGCGCGCGCTGCTCGACTGACTGTCGTTCTCGTTTCACACCCTGCGGCGTGCGCGTCACGGCTCCGGGGACCGCGGCCCGTGCGCGACGAGATTTTCGCGAAAATTGGCCAGTGGTACGTGCGTTGCTTGGTACGCGGCGCGAAGTCGAGGCCGCGGTTTTCGTCTTTTCTTCGGGCCCGACTTCCCAACTCTCCTTCTTCACGCGTCTACGTAGGCGGCCTTCGGAAGCGGCCGTTCGTCGGCGTTCCACGCATCTCTTTTCTTCGGAGGATTCCATGAGAATCTCGCTTCGGCGGATGGCTTTGTCCTTGCCGTTCTTCATGTTCGCCTGCTCCACCCGGACGCAGGACCAGTCGCAGTCGCAGTCGCAATCGCAACAGAGCAGCGGGTGCGGCGGAGGCGCGTGGTCCAGCGACGTGCGCGGCGCACCGACGAAGGATCCAAACGCCACGCCGCCTCGCCCAGACGGGCCGGCGCCCACCGGTCAGTCGTGGAAGCCGGTGGCCTCCGACGAGGGCTGTGGACGCAGCGGCGTGCGCTGGGTTCTGGTAGACGAGGTCTGCGAGGACGGCGCCGGCATCTCGAGCACCTCCAGCCTGTATGCGCCCATGTTTCGCGATGGCGCGGTGATCGGCGATCATCTGTTCGCGGTGGATGCGTCGCACCTGTGGTCGCTCGATCTCGCGACCGCGGGCGAGGTGCACCGCTCGGCACTCTTGACCGGCGTGGGGCAGCCCCTGGCGGTGGACCGGTGGAACCAGGAGCTCGTGCTCGCCGCCGGGCAGGGTGGTCTGGTGCTGGTGGATCCCAGCAACCCGCTCGCCCCCACGCGCTCGCGATCCTTGTCGCTCCCGTCGCCGGCCTTCGATCTCCACGTGCAGGGCGACGATGCGTACGTCGCCCTGGGCGCCGGCGGGGTGGCCCAGGTGGACCTCGCGCCCGCCGCACCGATGCTGGTGGCGCACTCGCCCATGCCGGGCTTCGCGGCCGGGCTCACCACGCGCGGCAAGTATGCGTTCGTGGCCGGGTGCTCCACGTTCCGCGTGCTGGATCTCGAGACCGGCGCGGTGGTCTCCGAAGCCTGGGTGCCGAACGCGATCCAGAACGATCGCCTGGTGGCGCCAGCCAAGAAGGTCACGCTGGTGGGCGATGTGGCGTTCGTGGCGGCGGGGCACTACGGCGCCGTCGCCATCGACGTCTCCGATCCGCTGAAGCCACAGGTGCTGGGCAACTGTACCGTACCCGGCGATCCGGCCTTTTACGCGAGCGGCGTCCGCGCCGACGCCGGCACCCTGTACGTGGCCGGTGGCGAGTGGGGCGTGCTGCGGGTGGATGTATCTTCCCCGAAGATGGCATGCAACCGATTGGTTGCGCCTCCGCCGGAGAACGAGCCGGGTTGCTCCACCAAGCCGCCGTGGGAGGTGGTCCCCTGGAACGTGCTGTGGGATCCGCCGCCGCCCGGCAAAGATCCGGTGCAGACGCTGCCGGTGAACGGACGACTTTACGCCTTCGGCGATGCCCGGCGCGTGGGCGTGCGCGCGGTCGACGTGCGTGACACGCAGCCGGACCCGGTCACCAAGCAGCTCCCGCTGCTGGCCCGCTACGACGAGCCGCGGGCGCTTTTGGGCATCGCCGCGAGCGCGACCCGGGTGGTGGCCATCGGCAAGGCGGGCGGCGCCTTCGTGCCGCAGGACGGCGGGCTCGTGCGGCAGTCCACCGACCCTGCGCTCGGCGGCGCAACGGGGCTCACGATGCTCGGCGATGGCCGATGGGCCACGCTGGACGCGAGCGCGGTCCACGTGGAGGGAAGCGCGAAGGTCTACCCGGTCGCCAACGCCACGGCCATCGTCGCCGGTGTGGGCAGCGAAGTGGCCGTCGCCACCCAGAGCACGCTTCACTTGCTCGACGTGACGACCGGCATCCCGCGGCTCTTCCCGCTGGCGCAGCAGGCGCACCTCCCCGTCTCGCTGGGGTCCGATGCGAGCGGCATCTACTACGCAGCCCCCGAGTGGGCAACGTCGGAGCGCCTCGCCGCTGGGGTCAGCACGGCCATCGCCGCGCACGGCGCCTTCGACGCGACGACCATCCTCGACACCTCGCTCTGGCGCACGCGTTTGCCCCGGCGCTATCTGTTGGGCTCCAGCGCGGGGCCGGTGGAGATCGCCGGCGTGGGCGCGCAGGTGCGCCTGGTGGTGCACGAGGCGGGTGGGAGCCTCCGTTCCGCGGCGTTGCCCGCGCTCACCTACGTGGGGGCGGCGAGCGACGGCGCCAACGTGTACGCAGTGGCCATCGACCGTAGCCTCTACAAGAGCTACCTGGTGAGCGTGCGCCTCGGCGCGCCGGGAAGCGATCCGGTCGTGGTGGCGACGGAGTCGTTCACCGGCGCGGCCTCCGGCGTCGCAGTGGCCGGGGGTCGCGTTTACGTGGCCGATGCCGATGGCTTCATCCGCATCTACGACGTGGGCGCAGGCGGCGCGGCCACTCCTTCGCGCGTCGTCCCGGTGGGAGGTGCGCAATGAACGGCAAGGTCGCGGCCATGAGCGCGCTCGTGCTCGTCGGCGTGGTCGGCTGCTCCATCGAGAGCGAGCCCGTGAAGGCGCAACCGGTCAATGCGGCTCCGGTCCTGGACCTCGCGCCGCTTCCCCAGTGGCCGCCGGTGGGGCCGAGCACCGGGGTCACGGTCACTTGTGACGACGACGTGAACGTGAGCCGCGTCGAAGCGCGGTTTCGCAGCACCACCGTTCGCACCACTGCGGGCAGGCACGCGCAAGTCCTGGTCTCTGGCGCCGAGCTCGGTGAGGGCATCGGAACCTTCAAGGCCGAGTGCTGCGACGATCGCGGTCTGTGCGGCAATACCCGGCAGATAAACCGCCTCCTGGTGGACCTCTCGGCGCCGGAGATCGCCAAGGACCGGCTCATGGCGAGCCCCACCGGCGAAGGCCTCGACGGCGAGATCTCGGTGTGGGTCGCCGACGCTTGGATCCTCGGCGCGGTGGAGCTCACGTTCCAGGGGAAAACGCTGCGGAAGGAGCTGCCCCACGTGTACCCGAGCACGCTGGGCAAGGAGTGGGACGTCTCGCGCATCGCGTTCGCCGCGAAAGATCTCCCGGCCGGGACCGGCCTCGCCACGGTGGTGGCCTACGACGCGGCTGGCAACCGCGCGACCATGGACATGACCATCCGCGTCGATGCTACGGCGCCCACGGTCGCCATTCGCGCACCGACGCCCGATGCCGTCATCGCCGGCGATCGCATTCCGGTGCAGGTCTTCGCTGCGGATGCCGACAATCCCGTGCCGCCCACCATCGAGATCGCGGTGGGCGGCGTGCGGGTGGCGGAGCTCCAGGGGCCCACAGCTTCGCTGGAGATCGACACCGCGTCGCTCGCCAAGGGCCCGGTGGAGATTCGCGCCATCGCCCGCGACAACGTCGGCAACCTGAGCAAGCCCACGGTGGTCACGGTGAACGTGGAGTAGACGACGAAGTCCTGGTTCCGATACCGTCGACCGCTGTTCTTCCAGAAGGGAGTCGTCATGAACAGCGCCCGTGCGAGCCGGTTCTTCTCGTTGGTCGGCCTACTGCTTGCCCTGGTCTTCGGGAGCACGCGTCCGGCTGCCGCTGCCGACGCGGCTCCGGCAGCTCCGGCGCCGACCTCGCTCAAGGTGGCGACCCGCATCATCACGCCCTTCGTGGTGAAGGAGGGCGATCGCTACACCGGCTTCAGCATGGACCTGTGGAAGGCCATCGCCGCCGAGATGAAGGTCACCTACACCATCGTCGAGAAGCCCAACGTCAAGGATCTCCTGGAGGCGGTGCACTCCAAGGAAGCCGACATGGGCGTGGCCGCCATCTCCATCACCTCGGCGCGGAACGTGGAGTTCGACTTCTCGCAGCCCATCTACGACGGCGGCCTGCAGGTGATGGTGCCGGCGCAGTCGGGCGACCACGCGCCGCTGCTCTCCACCGTGAAGGACATGTTCACCGCCGATCTGCTCAAGCTGGTGGGCATCTTCCTGCTGCTGATGCTCATCCCCGCGCACCTCATCTGGCTGCTCGAGCGGCACCGCGGTGAGGACGGCATCGTCGGCACCAAGAAGTACCTGGCGGGCATCTTGAAGACCAGCTGGTGGTCCATGGCCACCCTCGCCACCCAGGCCGACGAGATGCCCAAGAGCTACCCCGGGCGCATCGTCGCCACGCTGTGGATGTTCGTGAGCGTGGTGTTCGTGGCCTTCTTCACCGCGCAGATCACCACCAACCTCACCGTGAAGAGCCTCCAGGGCGACATTCACGGCATCGACGATCTCCCGGGAAAGTCCGTGGCCACCACCCGCGGGAGCACCTCTGAGAAGTACCTGGCGGACCGCGGCGTGAAGGTCGTCCCGGTGGAGAAGATCGAGGACGCCTACGAGCTCTTGCAGAAGAAGAGCGTGGCGGCGGTGGTGTACGACGCGCCCGTGCTCTCGTACTACGTGTCGCACCAGGGCAAGGGTCAGGCGGATCTGGCGGGCCCGGTCTTCAAGCGGGAGAGCTACGGCATCGCGGTGCCCAGCAACTCGCCGCTGCGGAAGGACATCAACCTGGCGCTCCTCAAGCTCAAGGAGGACGGCACCTACGAGGAGATCTACCGAAAGTGGTTCAGCGAGAACTGAGCGCCGCCTCGCGCGCTCCCCGGTTCTCCCCGCGGAGCGCCGCGCCCATGGCGCGAATGTCGGTGATCTTCCGGCAGAACGGGGTCCAGTCGTCGGTGTCGGCGATGGCCGCCCAGATGCGCTCGATCTCGTCGTACACCAGCGTGCACGGTGCTTCGCCCGCGAAGTAGGTGGGGAACACCTCGAAGCGCGGGCGAAACTGCGCCAGCAGCTGCGCGAGCTCGGTGAAGCGCGGGCCTACGTAGAGCGCGGCGCGCGGGTGCTCGGGCTCCGGGGTGCGCCCACCGAAGAGATCGAAGAACGGCACATCGAAGGGCACGTCCCCCTCGGCCAAGAAGCCGAAGAGCGCCGAGGTGAGCGCGTCGTCCTGCGCCGCGCCGCCGCTCTCGAGACCGAGCCGGAAGAGCACCTGGGCCCGGGTCGATTCTTCCAGTGCCGCGGGGTACCCGTCGAGCGCACCGGCCAGCGCCTCCTTGGTGCTCACGAGCCGCAGCGCTTCGGCCAGCCGCTCCAGGTTCCACACCACCGTCTCCGGTTGGCGGCCGTAGGCGTAGAGGCCACTGCCGTCGAAGTAGGCGGCGGTGAAGTCCGGATCGTACGCGGGCAAGAAGCGGTAGGGCCCGTAGTCGAAGCTCTCGCCGGTGACGTTCATGTTGTCGGTGTTGAGCACGCCGTGCACGAAGCCGGCGACCATCCACTGGCCGCAGGTGCGTGCGGCGCGTGCGGCCACTGCTGCGAGCATCGCGGGGACGCGCTCTAGCCCGATCTTGGGCGTCACCTCCGGCAGCAGGTTGCGCAGACAGTAGTCCACCAGATCGTTCATGCGCCGCGCGTCGCGCTCGGCCGCGAGCCGCTGGAACGTTCCGTAGCGAACGTGGGAGTGGGAGAGTCGCGTGAGCACGCTGGAGCGCGTGGGTGAGGGCTCGTCGCCGCGAATGAGCGGCTCGCCGGTCTCGAACAGGCTCAGCGACTTCGAGGTATCGACGCCCAGGGCTTCGAGCATCTCGGTGGCCAGCACCTCGCGCACGCCGCCCTTGAGCGTGAGGCGGCCATCGCCGCTGCGCGACCATGGGGTCTTGCCGCTGCCCTTGGTGCCGAGATCGAGGAGGCGCCGGTCTCCTTCGAGCTCGCGCACCTGCCCGAAGAGAAATCCGCGGCCGTCGCCAAGACCCGGGTTGTAGCTGCGAAACTGGTGGCCGTGGTAGCGCAGCGCCAGCGGGGCCGGCAGGTTCTCCGGCAGCGCAACGAAGCGCGCGAAGTGCGACTCCCAGGCGCCGCCGCCCAGTTGCCCCAGGCCAATGCGTGCATCCCACACGCGATTGCGGAAGCGCAGTCGGTGGCGGGGAAACGTGGCCGGCTTCACGACGTCGTAGAAGCCGTCGTCGAGCTCCAGGATGGGCGGTCGCATACCCGCTCACCTCTACCACGCCCGCGGGCGTTGGCCATTCGCGGCCAACCGTGTGCTATAGAACGCAGCGATGAGTACGACGGGGTGGGGCTGGGCGACGTTCGCGGGGTTGGCGCTGGTGCTGCTGGCGTGCGGCGGCGAGTCGATCGCCGACGCGAACATCAAGGCGGTACGCGGGAAGTTCCGACCTTGCTACCAAGCGGCGCTCGCCGGGAATCCCGATGCCGAGGGCCGGATCGTCGTGCGCATCATGGTGGGTGCCGATGGCTCGGTGCTCTCGATGGAAGTGGGAGAACGCAGCGGCAACCTGCCCGAGGCAACGGAGCGGTGCATCGTCGACGCGGTTCGTTTGTTTCGATGGGAACCGCCGGGGCGCACCTCGATGGTGAATGTTCCCGTCACCTTCCGGAAGCAGAAGTGAGACTCCCTCGCGTGAGAAGACTCTTCGCACTGGCAAGCTTGCTCGCTGTGGTCGCGTGCGGCGGCGAAGCTGCGGTCCCGTCGACCGCTTCGCAGCCCGATGCCATCATCGCGTCCATGCGCTTCGGGTTCAAGGATTGCTTCCAGGCTGCGCTCAACGAAGACCCCACGGCCGGGGGGCGGGTCGTTCTGCGCCTCGATATGGCAGCCGACGGAACGGGCGCGTCCGTGAAAGTACGGGAGCGCAGCGGCAACCTGCCGGAGGCGACGGCCGAGTGCTTGGCCGGCGTGGTTCGAGCGTATCCATGGGCATCGTCGGGGCGTACCGAGCCGCTCACGATTCCCATCACGTTCCGGAGGGCGAAGTGAGGGTGAGACGATTCTTCGCACTGGCGATCTTGCTCACCGTGGTCGCGTGCGGCGGCGAAGCTGCGTCGCCGTCCATCGCCGACGCGAACATGAAGGCGGGACGCGGGAGGTTTCGCCGATGCTATCAGGAGGCGTTTGCCGCGAATCCCAATCCCGACGGCCGGATCGTGGTGCGCGTCCTGGTAGCGCCCGATGGGTCGGTCCTTTCCATGGACGTGGGGGAACGCAGCGGCAACCTGTCGGAGGTGACGGCCCAGTGCGTCGTCGACGCGGCTCGGGCCCTTCGTTGGGAAGCCTCGGGGCGCACCGACCTGCGCCATGTTTCCTTCACGATCCGGAAGCAGAACTGAGCTGCGGTACGCGCGGGGAAGGGTCAACGAGAGCAGATCGTCCCCGTCCACGTCGTCGTCGCCGTCAAGGTCCACGTCCACGTCAACGTGGTCCGAGTGCCTTCGAAGGTCGAGAGTTGGTTCAGATCACCGTATGCGTTGAATCGCCGCGCTACGCGCGGCGAAGGCGGGGGCTGGTCTTGGGGGCTCCGGGGGGAAGCGGCTTGCCATCCAGACCCTGCCACGGGAACACCGAGAGCGAGGGGTCGCCACCTTCGCGAAACGCGCGTAGGCCCAGCTGCTCGATGTCGCGATCGACCATGGGCCAGTCGTAGTCGAAGAGCGGGTTGTGGGCGTTGCCCAGGCGATCGAAGATGCGGCGGCGCTCCTCGAAGGAGAGGCGCAGCCAGGTGCGGAAGACCGGTGCGCCGGTCTGGTTCTCGACGCCGCGATGCACGCAGTAGCAGTCCATCATGGTGAGCTCGGCGTCTTGCGGCTGCCAGCGATGGGCCTCGTTGGTGTCGGCCACCTGGGCGTTCATCTCCCAGAAGAAGTCGTGGAGCCGCTCGTCGAGCGCTTCCAAGTGGAACGGCTGGACGTAGTACGCGGTGGGGAGCACGTCCGACACGGTGTACGAGTGGTTGGTGCGGCACTTGGGGTTCCAGCGCGCGCCCTGAAATCCGTCCACGTGACACGGCGCCTCCCGGTGCAGCGTGCCCGGGGCGACCCACCGCTGATCGATGGTGAGGTACGCGTGGTAGTCGGCGTGGTGCGGATTGAGCTGCACCTCGGCGTCGAGGACGCGCTGGATCGCGCCGGCGAACTGCGAGAGCGCCCGCGGAAGCCGCACCTCGGCGAGGTCCGGCATCTTGATGGGCATGTCGAGGAGGCGTACCGCGCCGGGGCGCGCGAACACGCGGAGCTCGTCGGCCGAGAGGCACCCCAGCGAGAGCGGGCGGCGCGCTTCCGCGAAGTGCCGGGCGTCGAACACGGTGTGGAGATCGCGAACCACCAGCGAGCCCGCGGACGTGACGCGCAGCGCTTCCTTCGCCTCGCCGGAGAGCGGCTGCGGGGTGAGCACCACCGGGCTCGCCGCATCGAAGATCGGGAGCTCGTAGCGCTTGCCGCGGTAGCCCAGCGTCTCGACCCGCAAGACCCCTTCCGGGAGCGCCTCAGACGGTGACGTAGTCATGGGCTCCCTCGATGCCTTGGGTCGCGAAGTATCGACGCGCGGCTTCCACGTGGAGCGGGAAGGCGAACACCGCGTCGAGGCCCGCGGGGCCGAACACCAGACCGCGCTCCAGGGTCTCGTGATCGCCGGCGAAGGGCGCGACGCTCCCGGCGTCGATGGGCGCTGCCACCGAGAACAGGAGCACGCGGTTGGGCCTCGGCGCCGTCGACGTGTACCAGAACGGGGTGAGCGAGTCCGCCGCGACCACCACGCCGGTCTCTTCGCGCACCTCGCGGGCGGCGCCGTGGGCCCACGTCTCGGTCTCTTCCACGAAGCCGCCCACCAACGCGAGCTTGCCCTTGCCGGGCTCGATACCGCGGCGCACCACCAGGATACCGGTGCGGCCGTCCTTCACGATGGGCACCAGCGCCACCGCCACCGGGATGGGGTTCGCCCATACTTGTATCTTGCAGCTCGTGCAGCTGCGCGGATAGGTGAGGGGCGTCGGGTACGCGGTGCCGCAGAACGAGCAGAACGTGTCGCGCGTGAGGGTCATGCAGTCTCCGTGGTGGCAGCGGTGGCAACGTCGTCGAGCAGGGTGAGGTTGTCGAGCAGCGCAGGGTCGGCGGTGAACCCGGAGCCAGCGCGCTCCACGAAGGCTCTCAGTTGATTCACGTAGGGGCCTTCCGGTTCGAAAGGTAGGGCCACCGCCGGGCCGCGCGGGGGCCTGTGCCAGAGCTCGCCTTCGCCACGGGCGCCGAGTGTGCCCAGCGCCTCGACCTCGCCGGCATCGCCGGTCACCACCAGGCGCGAGAC
>JABFRG010000203.1 GCA_013141295.1 Polyangiaceae bacterium | reverse complement strand
CCATCATGCAGATGGTCCGGGTCGCCCACGGCCAGTGGGTGCCCGGCGCGGGGTACCGGAAGTACGAGAGCGGCGAGAGCGATCGCGCCCTCGACTTCGCGTTCGCCCTCGGGGTGCGGCCCATCGCCAACCTGGAGGTCGCGGGATCCATCGGCTACGGCAGCGAAACGGTGCGGCTCACCGACTACTACGGACGTCGTGGATCGGTCTCCGATGCCACGCTGCGCGCGCGCTACGAGATCGTCCAGGAGCCGTCGCTCACCTATCCGGATCGCACCGCCTGGCCCGCCATCGGCATCAGCGTCGGCGCGCGGCTCCCCACCGGCAGCGTCGACCGGGTGCAGGCCAACGGCCCCAGCACCGGCACCGTGGGCTCCACCGCCACCAGTCAGGGGCTGGGCACCACCGAGCTCTCGGCCGCGGTGGACGTGCGCAAGACCTGGGGAAAGCTGCAGCTTGCAGGCATCGGCGAGGCCGCGTACCGCTTCGCCGACGAGTCCCTGGGGCGCCCTCGGCAGCTGGGTCCGCGGCTCTTGGCGCGCGCGCTGGTGCTGGGTTTCGTCTCCGAAGAGATCACCATCGGCGGCTTCGTCGACGTCGGCTGGGAAGGTCCCATCGGCTACGACGGCAAGACCGTCGCCGACACCCACTCGCGCATTTCCAGCGTCGGCGCCTCGGCCTCCCTCAAGCTCGAGGGCGGGTTTCGCTCCGGGCTCTCGCTGACGTACAATCCTCCCCTCAGCTTCCTGGGCGAGAACGCCACCGGCACCGCCGGCCTCCTCGTCTTCGTGGGCTACGCCCGATGAACAAGCGCCTCCTCGTCCTTCCGCTCCTCCTCGCCTGCACCACCGGCGACGCGGGCGAAGTGCACGTGTACGACGCCTACGCCGGCCCCGAGGCGTATCCCAATCGCCGGCCCCCCATCGTCCTCCCCTCGGGCGACGTGGGCTTCGTGTCGAACTCGCGCTCCGACGACATCTCGGTCATCGACCTCCAGAAGAACGTGGTCATCGCCCAGCCTCCGGTGGGGCGAAATCCGGTGGACGTCGACAGCCCCCACCACCTGGCGGTGGATCGCACAAAAGGTGCACTCTACACGGTTCTCTCGTACCCCGCGGTGGCCGCCAGCGGGCCCCATGCGGCCCATGGTTCGAGCCAGAAGCTCGGCTACCTGCAGAAGCTCTCGCTCACGGATCTCGCGCTCCAGGGCGAGGTGCGGGTCGACGAGAACCCAGGCGACATCGTGCTCTCGGACGACGGCCGCCGCATCGTCGTGAGCCACTTCGACCTGGTCCGCGCCCGGCTCTTCGACAGCGAGCCGCGGGCCAACCTGGTCATCGCCGATCCCGACCAGCTCCTGCCGAGCGGCTCCCCCGATCCGGTGCGCGTCCGGGTGTGCCGGGCGCCCCACGGCATCGCGCTCTCGCGGCCCGACGGCAAGCTCGCCTACGTGGCCTGCTACGCCGACGACGCCATCGCGGTGGTCGACACCTCGAACCCCGCCGCCACCCCCACCCTGGTGCCGCTCGGCCAGGCGCTCACCAAGGGCGACACGCCGCTCTTCGGCCCGTACTCCATCGTCCTCTCGCCCACCGGAAAGTGGCTGGCGGTGGGGAACACCGAGTCGAAGGACGTCCTCCTCTTCGACACCGCGACCCTGAAGCCGAAGGGGCCGGCCATCGCCACCGGGGGCGCGGCGTTCTTCCCCGCCTGGTCCACCGACGAGAAGCGCCTCTACGTGCCGACCCAGAACCCCGACGGCATCCGGGTGATCGATGTGGAGACCAGCACGGTCACCGCATTCCGCGCCTTCACCCCGGAGGAGTGCCAGAAGCCCCACGAGCTGGGCTTCCTCTCCGATGCACGTGCACTCTACACGGTGTGCGAGGGCGATCAGGTATCGCCCAGCGTGGTGCGCACCCTCGACCCCACTTCGCTCGACCCCCTCGCGCGCATCGCCGTGGGCGCCTACCCGGACCGCATGGTGGTGGTGAAGATCCCATGAAGCGCCGGGCGCTCCCCTTCGTAGGCCTCGCCCTCGCGCTCGCCTGCACCAAGCCCGACGATCGCGTGGTGCGCGGCACCGCGGTGGATCACGGCGCGGCGCTGTTCGAAGACCCCAAGGCCTCGCCGGCGACGGTGAACTTCGTGAGCTGCGCCACCTGCCACCGGCGCGAGCCCGGAGAGCGCCCGGGCGAGATCCTCACCGGCGGCGCGCTGCGCGGCGTCACCACCCGGCCCCGCTACTGGGGCGGGCAAGACAACGATCTCCTCACGTCCATCAACCACTGCCGCTACTTCTTCATGTCGGCCCGCGACGACTGGACCCGCGCCGACGAAGAGGCGCGCGCCATGTACGCCTACCTGACCCGCCTGGACGAAAAGGCCGAGCCCAAGGAGAAAGAGGCGCAGCCGTACGCGGTGCAGAACGCCATCATCGATCTCCCGGCCGGTGATCCGAACCGCGGCCTCGACGTGTACGCGAACGCGTGCAGCAGCTGCCACGGCGCGGCGAACAGCGGCCGCGGAAGGCCCAGCGAGCGTGCGCCGGTGCTCCCGCAAGAGAGCGTCGCGGCCCACGACTATCTCGGTTCCATCACCGAGACCCGCAAGGCCTTCATCGAGAAGATCCGCCACGGCGGCTTCCTCGGCTACGGCGGTACCATGCCGCCGTTCAGCCAGGCAGTCCTCTCCGACGCCGATCTCGGCGCGCTCTTGGCGTTCCTGAAGCTGTACTGAGCTACTCGCTGCGAACGCGGCCCACGGTGCGGATCGCGGAGAACTCGCTGGCCATGGCCTGCTCGGCGGCGGTGAACACGCCGGTGAGCTCGGTGAGCGGCACGTGGGCGGCGATGTGCTCGGGGACGGCGATGGCGAGCTCGTGGCGCGCGAGATACGGATCCCGCGGGCGGCTCCGCTCCTGACGGATGCGCGCCTCGTCGACGGCGGCGCGGACGTCCACCGGCAGATACGTTTGCCACACCCGCGCGTCGATGGCGGCGCGGACATCGAGCGGGGTGAGGATGGCCCGGCGCGTCCCCTCTTCGGCGCAGGTGCGCTCGGCGAGGAGCGCTCGCAAGAACCAGGCGATGAAGGCTTGGTGCGAAGCCCCATCGTCGTGCCAAGGCATCCGCTCCCGGAAGGAGGTCCAGAACTCCGCCACCGGTCCGTGCACCACCAGGTCTCGCGGATCGAAGACCTCCTCGAAGCGCGGCGCCGAGACGTCGCCCGCTTCCATCACCGCGGCCATGAGATCAGCCTGGAACTCCGGGCTCTTGTGCCTCGCCGTCGTCGCTGGCAGGCCCGTCAGCGACGCCGTGATCTCTTGCCGCAAATCCGGACGATCGCGAAACCAACGCATGCGCGCGTGGGCGCTCCAGCGCTGCCGGGTGAACTCCGGCGTCCACCAGTCGAAGGTCATCACCCGCAGCTTGCCCATCATCTCACAGACCACCTGCAGGGCGGGCGAGTGGGCGAGCTTGGTCTGGGCCTCGTCGCGCAACATCTCGTCGGAGGCGCGGAACGACTCGGCGGGCGCCAGAGCGATGCGCCCCGCTCCGGTGGAGCCCGTGGGCGGAGGCCGCGAGACGCGCTCGCTGCGGTAGTCCTCCAGCGGCACGATGGGCCGGGCGCGCATTTGCCGCGCTTCACTGCGATGGGCGCCGGCGGTGCCAGCGTTGCGGAAATCGAAGGACGGAGGCGGCGCGGATGCGTGTTGCATGGTCGAAAGCTCCAGGTTCGGGAGCTTCTCTCGCAAGACCGTTGCCAAGCGACCTTCCGCGGATTTGCCGGACTTTTCCGGTCTCTGCAGCGTCAGACCGATGACACCGCGCCAGCGCCGTGACGCGCTCAGTTCCCTATCGGCTTGGCCAGGCACGCCGCGGCCCTGAGCATGGGGTAGCTCGCGCAGTTGGCGGTGGGCGTCTCGATCACGATGCGACCCGAGCCGCCGCTACCACCACCGCATGCTGCCTCGCCGGTGCCGGCCGCTCCGGCAACGCCGGGCTTGGTCGTGGTCGACATTCGACCACCTGTGCCCCCGCGCCCACCGGTGGCGCCGCTGGCGGCGCACATCGCGCCGGCGCCACCGTCATTGCGCACCCCCTCGGCGGGAGCCGCGCTCCAGGCGCCACTGCCCGCCGTGTCGCGACATGCGCCGCCACTGCCTCCGCCACCGTAGACGTCGATGCCGGCGCCACCCACGGCGTCGACCGCGAAGTCCGTCCCCTGTACCC
>JABFRG010001083.1 GCA_013141295.1 Polyangiaceae bacterium | reverse complement strand
CCTTCGACCGCGTTCTCGATGGCCATGTCGAGGAGCGTGCGGGGCTTGCGTCGGAGCGCCGCCGGGGCCTCGGGCGTGACCCCCAAGCGTCGCGCCAACCAGCCCATGAGCCGCGCGTGCCGAACCTCGTCGGCCCGAGCCGTGAGCGCGCGTGCAGCCAGCGCGCGCGGTGCGCCGTGGAGCACCAGCTCCTCGTGGAGAAACGAGAACGCGGGCACCGAAGCGGCCTCGAGGTACGCCGCGCGGGCGAAGTATTCCGCGAGCTCGTCGAGGTACCGGAGCACGCGCCCACCGAGGCCCGCCGGCCGACGCCCCTCGCAACCATTTCCGCACATGAGGCTAGCCGCCGACCCCGCGTACCACGCGCACTCCATAGGGCCTCCGCAGTAGCGCGCGCAGAGCGCCGCGGCCTGATAGCCGTCGCTGGCGAAACCGCAGATACGCGGATCACCCGAGATCTGGGCACCGAAGCCGCACGGCGCGGTGGGCGCATCGGGCGGCAGCGTGACGACGCAGCCGGTAGGGGGATTGCCCGACGACGTCGAGCTGCTCGAGCTGCTGCTGCTCGAACCCGAGCTCGAGGACGAGGACGAGGAGCCGCTGGACGCGCTGGGCAACGGCTCCGGGGCCACGGCGCCGCCACACGCGAACGTTCCGGGTGAAGCCGCGAGGGCGGCGGCAACCGCAAAGCGAAGACGAGCAAGAGTCATGGGCCCGGCCGAGCAAACCGCGGGCCAGCCGACGGTCGTCGATTTCCCGTGAAACTCGCGGATCGCGCATGGCGCAACCTGTGCCGGTAGGATCGCGCGTGCGGCTATTTGCTCTTCCGCGAAGCGAACGCCATGAAGGCTTCCATGGCTTCGGCAGAGGCGAGACGCTCGAGAAACAGCGCTGATTCGTCGCGCATGGTCTGCTCCACTTGCGCCGATGTAGGACCGCGCAGCAGCTTCTTGGTGAGCCGCAACGCCTCCTTCGGTTTCTGCGCGAGGCGCGCCGCGAGATCCTGCGCCGTCGGCTCCAGCGCGTCGGCGGTCACCACGCGATTCACGAGCCCGGCGACGAGCGCGGCCCGGGCGTCGAATGCCTCGCCCAGCATGAGCCACTCGGCAGCGCGGTGCATCCCCACGAGCGACGGAAGCAGCACCGAAGAAGCCGCTTCCGGGACCAACGCGAGGTTCACGAACGGCAGCTGAAAGCGCGCGCTCTCGGTGGCGATGACCAGGTCGCAGTGGAGCAGGATGGTGGTGCCGATGCCGATGGCGGGCCCATCGACCGCTGCGACGATGGGCTTGGGAAAGGTGCGCACCGCGGTGAGCACGCGGAACACCGGGCTCGATTCGCCAGTAGGCGGGTTGCGCATGAAGTCGCCGATATCGTTGCCGGCGGTGAAGATGCCGGCGCTGCCGGTGAGCACCACCACACGCACCGCGTCGTCGGTCGCGGCTTCTTCGAAGGCCGCGGCCCAGGCCTCGTACATGGCCAGATCGAGTGCGTTCTTCTTCTCCGGGCGCGTAAAGCGCACGGTGGTGACCGGGCCGTTCTTTTCCACCGAGAGGTGCGTCATGGGTTCGGTATAGAGACGGAATGGCAGGACGGGAAGCGCCTTTCTCCGCACGCACCGCGCACGACTCGGCGCCCAACGCCCTCTACGCGGCGCTGGAGGCGCGCCGCCGCGCGGGCAAGCCGGTGACCGACCTCACCGTGGCGAATCCCACCGAGCCGTCGCTCGGCCTTCCCTACGACGAAGCGCGCATCCTCCGGGCGCTGGGCGATCCGCGGGCCCTCCGCTACGCGCCCGAGCCGCTAGGCCTCGAGAGCGCGCGCGCGGTCATCGGAAGCCGGGTGGGCGTTCCGAGCTCGCGGGTGCTCCTCACCGCCAGCACCAGCGAGGCCTACGCGTTCCTGTTCAAGCTGCTGGCGGAGCCCGGTGACGAGGTGCTGGTGCCGGCACCGAGCTATCCCCTGTTCGATTTTCTCACCGCGTTCGAGCACCTTCGACCGGTCCCCTACCCGCTCGCCTTCGACGGCGCCTGGCACATCGACTTCGCGGCGCTCCGCGCGGCCATCGGACCGAAGACCCGCGCGATCCTGGTGGTGAGCCCCAACAACCCCACCGGCCACACACTTACCGAAGAGGATCTGGAAGCGCTGCTCGACCTCGACCTGCCGCTCATCTGCGACGAGGTCTTCGAGACCTACCCGCTGCGCCCGCCGGTGCGGCCGGCACGGCTGCAGACCGTGAGCCGGGGGCTCGTCTTCTCGCTCCGCGGGCTCTCCAAAGAATGCGCGCTTCCCCAGCTGAAGCTGGCCTGGACGACGGTGAGCGGCGACGACGCGCAGGTGCACGAAGCCATGCGACGGCTCGAGCTCCTGGGCGACACCTATCTCTCGGTGGGCGCCCCGGTGCAGCACGCACTCCCGGAGCTGTTCGCTGCCACCGAGGTGACCCGCGACGCGCTCCGCACGCGACTGCGCGAGAACCTCGCTGCCGCCATGGCGGCCTGCGCCGGCACCGCGGTCTCGGCGCTCCCGGTGGAGGCCGGCTGGTACGTGGTGCTGAGGCTGCCGGAGACCCGCACCGACGAGGCCTGGGCCGGCGCCTTCCTGGAAGCGGGCATCTACGTGCATCCTGGTGCTTTTTTCGGCTTCGCGCGGGGCGCCTACGTGGTCCTGTCGCTTCTTTCTCCCCCGCAAGAATTCGCCTCGGCGGCGGCTGCACTGGTACACACAGTGGTGCGTGATGTCTGAGGAACAATCGAGCCCGCCCGGGCGTAAGGACGACAGCGCCCCGCTCGGCGAAGCGCGGCGCGAAGGCAGCGACATGCAAGCGTCCATCGATCCCGTGAAGCGCGCGCGCTTCTACACCACCGAAGACGGCCAGATCGGCAGCGAATGGGCCGACAGCGTGGGCGCGCTGAACGAGCCGGTACGCGATGTGCGCTCGGTGGCGCCGGTCCCCTTCAAGCGATCGATCCTCGACCACGGAAAGGCCTTCCTCAAGCGCCACGAGAAGAAGCTGTGGTGGCTCCACTCGGTGTACGCCCTGTGCCTGGGCATGTCGGTGGTTTTCTTCGCCCAGCGAGGCTTCGAGCGGGCGCGCATCCTCTCCGTCTCCGTCGGCGCGGCGTGGCTCTTGGTGGTGCTGTTCTTCCGGGTGTTCGCCAAGGACCGCCCGATCAACGCCAGCGAGATCGCCGCCAAGAAGCCGAACCTGCGCTTCTACGCCATGACGTACGCGCTCAAGAATCTGTACCAGGGGATGCTCTTCTTCCTGGTGCCGTTCTATTTCAAAGCGTCGACGTACGACTCGCCCAACTTCTACTTCGTGGTGGTGCTGGGCGCGTTCGCCATCCTCTCCACGCTCGACATCGTGTTCGATCGCTTCGTGATGCGCTTTCGCACGCTGGCGTCGTTCTTCCACGGGCTCACGCTCTTCGCGTGCCTCAACCTGGTGGTCCCCGCGCTCTTCCCCAACACGCGCACGCTGGTGGCGGTGCTGGCAGCGGCGGGTCTCTCGGTGCTGAGCTTCTTCACGTTGCACCTTCGCTGGCAGTGGCTCAAGAAGCCGCCGGTGGTGGCGCTCCTGGTGGCGGCCATGGGCGGCGTGGTGTTCGGCGTGTACGCAGCGCGCGCCTATCTCCCGCCGGTTCCCATGTACGTGTCGCACGCTGCAGTGGGCCCGGCAGTGCGCGAAGACGGCCACCTCACGATGGAGGTGAGCTCCCTGGACGTGAAGGCGCTGCAGCGGCTGGTGGCGGTCACCGACATCACGCTCCCGGGCGGCAAGGGCGACCGCCTGGTGCACGTATGGAAGAAGAACGGCGAGACCGTGTTCCGTAGCGTGGAAGAGACCTCGCGGGTGCCCGGCGCCTCCGATGGCGTGCGACTCCGCTCCACCCTCTCCAAGGTCCCGGAGCACCCGGTGGGCCAGTGGACCGTGGACGTCGAGACCGACGACGGGCAGCTGGTGGGGCGGACGCGCTTCGTGGTCGTCGACTGAGGGCGTCCCATCGCGCAGAAAACGCGCCTCTCGATGGTTGATTGCCTACATTGCGGGGGTAGCCAGGGTGGCTACGTTCCCTTCATGGAACAACGAGGAGCAGTTTCGGTCGGATACGCGAAGGCGCTCGTGCGATACTTCCGCGACGGCGAGGCGTCCTTCTTCGGAAAGCTCTTCGTGGTGCTATCGGTCGTGTACGTGGTGATGCCCCTCGACGCGATTCCCGACTTCGTCCCTGTCGTGGGC
>JABFRG010000969.1 GCA_013141295.1 Polyangiaceae bacterium | reverse complement strand
ACCGTGCGCGCGCCGCGCTTCTTCCAGCCTGCCCGCACCGAACGCGGCGAGCGCACGGTAGGTGTCGACCAGCGCCTCCGGCCCCACCACGATCTCGCGCGACGCGGCCTGGGCCGCCGCGTACGAGGCGAGCGCTTCGTCGTAGGCCCCGGCGGCGAGATACTGGTGGCCGCGCGCCACGGCGACCGCCGAAGACATGCGTGCATTTTGCATGTTCTCCAGGACGTTCTCGGCGCGGGCCAGGGACGCCGCCGCTGCTCGGCGCGCCACTTCGCCCCCGCGTTCTCCCTCCACCAGCGAAGCGCCAACCTGCGCCAACGCCTCGAGCACCGCGTCGTGAACCTCGACGTTCGCCGTCAGCGCGGCTTCGTAGGCGTCGCGAGCGCTGTCGAGGTCTCCCAGCTCGAAGAGCACGAAGGCCCGATGCATACGCTCCGCGGCAGCGTACCGGACGTTGCCGGTGGCGAGGTGGAGCGCCAGCGCCTCGTCGTGGAGAACGAGGGCTTCGCGCATGCGCCCGAGGCGGTGCGTGGCCACCGCGATGTACGAGAGCTCGATGCCGATGCGTCGACGATCGCCGGCCGTCCGATGCAGCTCGAGAGCGCGAAAGTGGAGCACCAGCGCACTCTCGAGGTCGCCCGCGCTCTGGCGTACGAAGGCTTGCTCCCCGAGCCCGATGGCCAGCGCTGGCGCGTCCCCCGCGGCCCGCGCCGCCGCCACCGCCGCCTCGTAGTGCTCGAGGGCCCGCGGAAGGTCACCCTGCATGCGCGCGAGCCAGCCCCGAAGATGCAGGGAGCGGGCGCGCAGGTCCGGAGGGACGACCGCGTCCTGCACTCGTGCGAGCTCGGTGGCCAGATGGCCCAGCTCTCCGCGCATCCGGTACACCTCGCCCAGCGCCAGCGTCACGGCCGTGCGGTGCTCCTCCCGGGCCGCCAGATCACGGGCCCGGAGAAGCAGCGGGAGGTGCGCGGGTAGCGGCCCCCGGCGGAGGAGGTCCGCATGGATTCGCAGCGCGGCGCGCACGATGCGTTCCGCGCTCGCCGGATCGTCGACCCCCGCGCGGTGCTCGCGTCGAACGATGGCCCACAGGTTGGCCGTCTCGCCGCTGGCTCCCAGCACCGCCTCCTCGACCCGCTGCAGTCGGGTTGCCACCTGGGGCAGCGACTGCGCAAGCTCGCGCACCGCGCGGTACAGGTGAAAACGGGGAGCTCCTTCGGCGCTCACGCGGCGCAGCAGCGAACGACGGCGCAGCTCGTCGACGATGTGGAGCATCGCGTCGTCCGGCAGACCGGTCGCCGCTTCCGCGAGCGAGAGCGTGAACCCGTCGGGCAGCGGTGCGAGCGCGCAAACCGCGGCCCGGGTGGGCTCGTCCAGGAGGTCCCAGGAGCCCTGCACCGCATCGCGCAAGGTCGCGTGCCGCAGCGAGGTGCGCGGCGTGCCGGCCCGCGGAAGGTGGATGGAGAACCGCCGCGAGAGCTCCTCCGGCGAGAGCACCGAGAGCCACGACGCCGCGATCTCGATGGCCAGCGGCGAGCCCTCGACGCGCTGCGTGAGCTCCTCGATCCATCGATCGTCCAGGGTCGGCGCTTCGCTGCCCACGCATGCCCGGAAGAACGCCACGGCGTCCTCGGGCGAAAGCCCCTCCACCGCCACCACCTGCTCCCCCGGCACGCCGAGCGGCTCTCGCGAGGTCGCGACGAAGCGCAGATCGGCAGCGGCGTCCAAGAGCGCGAGCAAGGGGTCGCGCACACCGTCGACGTCGTCGAGGAGGACCCACGGCCGAGCCGATGACGCGTCGCCCTCGGTGGCCAGGAAGGCCCGTACCCGCAGCGCCGGTTCCGTCGCTTCGTCGGGCAGCCCCAGCGCCTTCGCGAACGCCGCCAGGAGGCCCGTCTCGTCGTCGACGCCGGCGAGCGACACCACGATGGCGCCGGCGGCTTCGGGCACCTCGGCGTGCACCCAGCGGAGGAGGCGGGATTTTCCGATACCCCCGGGCCCGACCAGGGTTATGAGCGATGCGCCGCTGCGGATCTTTTCCCGCAACGCGGCCTGCGCTTCGGCGCGGTGAGCGAGGCTCGCGCCTCCGGAGCGACGGGAATGGGGGCGATCGTCGCGGAACATGTAAGCGTCCTCATCCTCGCGCGTTTCCCAGGTTCACCGCGTAAAATTCACGGGCGGCGCGCGTTGACGGCACGCGGCTTCCTTGGCACGGTCCATCGCGGAGATTTCGATGCTCATCATCTATGGCACCCGCATGTACGGGCGCGTCGACGAGTGCGGGGGAAGCTATCTCGGAACCTGCTTCGTTCACCTTTGGTTCATGCCGGTGGTGCCCACCGGTTCGCAGCTCGTCGTGAGCAACCACGCCGATGGCTCCTCGCAGGCCATACCGGTGCCGCTCTCGTGGCGGTCGGTCATGGCAGCCTACATGCGCATGTGGGGCATCGTGCTCATGCTCTGCTGCCTTCTGGCGCTGGCGGTGGGCTTGTTCGGCCTCGTCACCATGACCGCGGATCGGGCGGAGCACTTCGAGCTCGGCGACCTGTTCGGCGTCCTCTTCGCGGGATTCTTCGCGCTGGTCTCCATGGCCGCCGTGGTGTGGTCGTGGGGCTTCATGGGCAAGCTGAGCGCGGAGCAGAAGCACCAGCGCTCGATCTATGCACAGTACACGGGCATCGCCGCCGATCCGGCCGATCTCCAGGGTGTGCGGTACGCCATTCGTGACCGCCTGCTCAACGCCATCGTCGACGGAGCACTGGGGCTCGCGTCGACCGGCTATCGCGTCCCTGCGGACCCCGCTACGCAGTGGGGAAACATCGCCCTCGACCCCACGGTCGAAGATCCCGAGCTGGTCGGCGCGGCTTTCACGCTCGCGCGCATCGAGTGGTCGCTCGCGCAGGGCGCCGCGCGCGCCGAGCTCGACCGTACCCATCGCGCGCTGTGGCATCGCATCCGTGCTTCCGCACCTCATCCCAGCCAAGCGCGCGCTTGAAAATGACGATTCATCTCCCCATCCGACCTTCGGTTGATGCACTTCTGGTGCTCATCCGTCCAACGGTTGGGTAGACTCTGCCCCGCTTTCGAAAAAAGGAGCCTTTCGTGACGTACCGCCACTATTCCCACCGCTCGGCCCAAGCCCTCGTCGTCGGCCTCGCTCTGGTTGCCGCCGCCTGCAACAAAGACGAGCCGCCCGCACAGACCCCCAACCAGTACGCCGGCCAGCCCGGACAGTACCCGCAGCAGGGGCAGTACCCGCAGCAGCAGGGGCAGTACCCACAGCAAGGCCAGTACCCGCAGCAGCAGCCGGGGCAGTACCCGCAAACGCAGCCGCAAGGCCAGTATCCGCAGCAGCAGCCGGGTCAACCGACCCAGCCCACGCAACCGGGTCAGCCCACGCAACCGACGCAGCCGGGCCAGCCGGGTTGGCAGATCCCGGGGCTACCGGGCGCGCAGCCGGCTCCCGCGAGCGGTGGCGGCGGCACCGGTGGTACCGCGCAGGTGCTCGATCCGAACCTCGCAGCCGCAGCGTCCGCACCGCTCGCCGCCATGGGCGCCACGGAAGCGCCCGGCGCAACGCAAGAAGGCTCCATCGCGGGCAACTTCCAGCAAGGTCAGACGCTCGAGGGCTCGTTCACGATGCAGCCGGGCAAGTGCTACACCGTCGTCGCGAACAGCGCCGGCATCCAGCAGCTCGACATCACGCTGGTGGGTCTCACGCCGATCCCCGGCATGAACCCCACCTTCGGCAGCGCCACCGGCAAGCCCGGAATGGCCGGTTCGCAGGCGGTCCTGGGCTCCAAGACCAACTGCGTCAAGCTCGCGCTCTCGCCCATCGCGGTGCAGGCGAAGTACATCATCACCGCCACCCGCGGCGCGGGTATCGGTGCAGCCCAGCTCTACAGCAAGTAGGTAGCGTCGGCGAAATTGGGCGATACCTTCGCGGGGCCGTCGTCGGACGTCCTCACGAACAGGAGTTCGCTCCGGGCGGTCCTCCTTGGCCGCGCTCGGTCTCGCCCAATTTCGCTCGACGCTACGGGGGCGTCTGGTGGGGAGTGCGCTTGCGCTTCGCGCTCGCGGAGAGGCGCTTGCGCTTCGCGCTCGCGGAGAGGGAGATGCGCTTGCGCTTCGCGCTCGCGGAGAAGGTGGCGCGGAGAGGCGCTTCGCGCTCGCGGGAGTGACGGTGGGCGCTCTGCTCTCCCCTCCCGCTTGCGGGAGTCAGCTGTAGCAGAGTGACCGGGATGGCGGCCCGGAGCGAAATAGCCCGGGGTGCCTCAGAGCAGAGCGAAGCTCTACTTGAAGGAGGTCACCCCGGATGAAGAAGCGTACATACAGCACGGTGGATGTCGAGCAGATCGACCTGCTCCCGATTCTGCGACTCTTGACGGTGGGCTGCATCGTCGCGGTGGACGTCGCGAAGACGAAGTTCGTGGCGGCGATTGCAACGGCGGCCGGCCAGGTTGTTCGGCTGGTGCGGTTCGAGCACCCACGACAGACGTTGTTGTTTCTCCGCTTTCTCGATGCCCTTCGCGACGCGAAGCTTGAGCCTCGGGTGGCGATGGAGCCGACGGGCACGTACGGCGACGCGCTGCGCTACCAGTGCCACCAGCGCGGGGTGGCGGTGCACATGGTGTCGCCCAAGCACACGCACGACATCGCCGAGGTGCTCGACGGCGTGCCGAGCATGCACGACCCGAAGGCGTCGGCGGTGATCGCGTTCTTGGCGAGCGTGAGGCCGACGAAAGCGTGGATGCCGGATAGCGATGCCAAGCGAGACGTACGGGCGCTGCTCGACCAGCGCGCGCCGCTCGCGAAAACGATCGCGCTTCACCACGGCCTCCTTGAAGGGATGCTGGCCCGTCACTGGCCGGAGCTCGGTGCGTTCATCGACGTGCACCAGCAGCGGTCGTGGATGCCGTTCTTGCTTGCGTACACCGGGCCGCAAGCGGTCGCAGCGGAGCCCGAGGCGGCGGCAGAGACGCTGCATAGTGCGAGTCGAGCGCAGCTCGCCCCGCAGCGCATCGCCAAGATTGTCGACTCTGCGCGAACGACGGTGGGCGTTCCGATGACGGAGAACGAGCAAGCGAGGCTTCGGTCCAGCGTCGCGCACATCGCGGGCGAGACGGCGGAAATGGACGCCGTCGACACCAAGATCGCCGCAGTGGTGCGCAAGGACCCGGTGATGTCGCAACTCGCGGCCGTTGTCGGACCGGTATGCGCGGCCAGCATCGTGGGCCAGATCGGCTCTCCGTGCGATTTCAAGACGCCCCGCGCGCTGGAGAAGGCGATGGGCCTCAACCTCAAGGAACGAAGCAGCGGAGAAAAGAAGGGGCAGTTGAGCATCACGAAACGCGGCTCCCCCGAGGTTCGCCAGCTGCTCTACCTGGCCGCGCTTCGGCTGTTGCAGGCGGACGAGACCGTCGCGTCGTGGTACCGCGCTCGAAGCGCCTATCGCAGCGGGAAACCGGTGAAGCTGAAGGCGGTGGTAGCGGTGATGCGTAAGCTCGCGAGAGCGCTGTGGCACGTCGCGCGCGGCGAGACCTTCGACGCGAAGAAGCTCTTCGACGTACGTCGACTCGACCTCAAGAGTCTTTCGAACGAGACCAACGAAGCATCACGACCGGACGGGCAGAAGAAGCCGCGCCCGTTCGTGCGCAAGTCGGCCCCACAAGAGCCGCCGAAGAAAAGGAGTATCGCCCAACAGACCGCCTAGCTCGCGAAGCGTTGGGACAAGAGGTTCGCTCGGTGACGTTCACTTGCCCCACCAGCCCATCGAGGCTCAGAAGGGAGTCCACGACGCACCTGGCGAATGTTGTGACGGAGCACATGCTCAACGAAGCTGACTTCGCGCCGGCCCATCCGGACGCTCGACAATAGACAGGTCCAGCAACCCGTCGCCGCATCGCCCGACCCTCGACCCTCGACTCGACCCCTGGTGCAGAGATCTCGTTCGCGAAAGCGGCACGACAGGATTTCTGCGCCCAGAAGTGACCCCGAATCGAACAAAAGAGACCCCTCCCATGACTTTTTTCTGGCCTACGACAGGGGCAAGGGGGAGGGAACGCAGCTGGGCCTACCGTCGCGAGTGTGCAAGCGCGCCACACTTCTGCGCCGAAAAGTTGTAGCTCCGCTTCGCGTCCTGGTACCGCCTGGAATATGCCGCGATTCGACGACCAAGACGACGCGCAGGAGAGCCGAGCGTTCCGGCCCCTGCTCCGCCAGGGACCCCGGTTCGCGAGGGATGCCGCTGCGCGGCCGATCCTCATGTTCGAGGACGTGTACAAATCCTACCGCCCGGGCGCTCCGGTGCTGCGCGGCATGAACCTGGTCATCGAGCGCGGCGAGTTCGTGTTCATCACCGGGCCCAGCGGATCCGGCAAGAGCACGCTGCTTCGGCTGCTCTATCGCAGCGAGACCGTCGACGAAGGCCGCATCCTCTTCATGGGCCGCGACATCGCCCGCCTGAAGGACGACTCGGTGCCCTTCCTGCGCCGCAACATCGGCGTCATCTTCCAGGACTTCAAGCTGGTGAAGACCTGGAGCGTCTTCGAGAACGTGGCCATCACCCTCGAGGTCCTCGGTTTGCCCCAGCGGCTCATCAAGGCCCGGGTGGGCGAGGCGCTCGAGCGCGTGGGTCTCGCAGGCCGCGGCAGCGATGCGGCGGGCGTGCTCTCCGGCGGCGAGCAGCAGCGTGTGGCGGTGGCCCGGGCCATCGTCGGTGAGCCGGCGCTCATTCTCGCCGACGAGCCCACCGGCAACCTCGACCCGCAGCTCGCCATCGATATTCTCGGGCTCTTCGAGGAGATTCACGAATCCGGCACCACCGTGCTGTTCGCGACCCACGATCGCTCGCTGCTCGACGTGCGTTCGCGCCGCCTCATCGTCCTCGACGAAGGCAAGGCGATGGACGTGGCCATGGGCATCGCGCCGGCCGAAGAAGGCTACGACAACGAGCTCCCGCTCTGACGCATTGGACGAGAGGAACTAGATGCTTTCCATCGGTACGACCCGGCGCGCACAGCGCGGCATGCTTCGCGAGTGGCGCCTTCACGCGCTCTCGGTGTTCTCTCTTGCGGTGGCCTTCGTGTGCCTCGGTGCGGCGCTGCTCGTCGTGACCAACCTCCGCGCCGTCGAAGACCGCTGGGCCCACGCCGGCCGCGTCTCGGTGTACCTGAAAGACAGCATCTCCACCCCGGACGTCGAGGCGCTCAAGAGCGCCCTCACGGCTACCGCGGGCGTGAAGAGCGTGCGCTACATCTCCAGCGGGCAGGCGCGCCAAGACTTCGCGCAGACCGAGAAGAAGAACCTCGCCGGTCTTTCGCAGGAGGCGTTCCCTTCGTCCATCGAGGTCGAGGTGCAGCCCGACATGGCCGACGCCGAGCTCACCGAGATGGTCACCAAGCTCGAGAAATTGCCGGGTGTCGACGAGATCGAGACCTACCAGGCCTGGACCGATCGCCTGGCCCGCCTGGTGCGCGGCGGTGTTGCCGCCTCGGGCATTCTCGCCCTGGTGGTGTTCGCCTCGGTGCTCGCGGTCGTCGGATCCACCATTCGCCTGGCGCTCCAGCGTCGGCGCACCGAGGTGGAAGTGCTCAAGCTGGTGGGCGCCACCGATCGCTTCATCAAGGGACCGTTCCTGGTGGAAGGCAGCGCCCAAGGTGCGATGGGTGCCATGGGTGCGCTCGCGCTGTTGGCCACGCTGTTCTTCCTGGTGAAGGGACGCCTCGATGGTGAGCTCTCCTCGCTCATCGGCGTCGAGCCCTCGTTCTTGCCCTGGCCCATCGCCCTCGGGATGGTCGGCGTCGGCGCAGTGCTCGGTGCGCTCGCGGCGCTCCTCGGCCTCCGTCGCCTGGTGGCGGTATGAAGAACCTGCGCGCCCTCCTCTGTGTTGCGGCGGTGCCCATGATTCTCGGGAGCGCCTTCGCCCAAGAAACACCGCCCATGAACACGGTCCCGATCCGCGATACTTCGTCGTCCCTGGCGCTCGCCGCCCTGGACCGCAAGATCGCCGATCTGGACTCCGAGGAAGGCGCCTCCCGCAAAGAGCTCTCCGAGCTCGGCGGCAAGCTCGCCAGCGCCCACGCCCGCACCCTCGTTCGCGGCCGCTCGTACTACAAGCTCACCCGCGCCGGCATGCTCCCGGTCGGTGCCGGCTTCGACTCCCTGGTGACCCACGCCATGCGCGTCGAGCGCGCCCGTCGGCTCCTCGACAGCGATCTCGAGACCGAGCGCAAGCTCCGAGAACGCGGCGGCGAGCTCGCCCGCAGCCTCGAGCGCCTGGCGAAAGATCGCACCGCTCTCGGCAACCAGCGCACTGCGATGGATGCCGCGCGGCTGGCCATGGCCGACGAATCCCGCCGACAACAAGCCTTCGATAGTGCCTTTTCGACTTCGAACGGTGGCGGCGACTACGTTGCAATCTACGGCGGCAACGGCGCCGCAGAACCGCAGAATGGTGGATTTGCGGCCTCGCGCGGAAGACTGCTATTCCCGGTTGCCGGTAGGGCAGAGGCGCGACCTGCGCGCCGCGAGGGCACCGATGGTCCGGGTCTCGAAATTCGCGCGCCGCTGGGCTCCTCGGTGCGCGCGGTCTACGGTGGTCGCGTGGCGTTTGCGGATCGCTACGGACCGTATGGCCGGTTGGTCATCGTGGACCACGGGGATCATTATTATACCGTGTCGGGCGACCTGGCTTCCATCGACGTGAAGGTCGGCGCCGAGGTCACTGCCGGTGAGCGCATCGGTACCGTGGGCGACGAGGGACACGGCGGCGCCATGCTGTACTTCGAAGTACGGCATCGGACGGAGACCATCGTGCCGCAGCCCTGGTTGGGTTTGTAGCGCCGTCTTGCTCGGTTAGGCGACTACCGACAGCTCGCGCTAGACGCCCGGGCGGACTGCCACGCGCGGCGCGACGCGTGCGCGAACCTCATCGTAGATCTTCGTATTCACGCCGGGCGCGACCTCCAGCGTGACGGCCATGGCGTACGGGATTCGGTCGTCGAGCGAGCCCGCGTCCGCCATACAGATCACCGGAATGTCCAGATGACCGTCGGCTTGGATGTTGATGGCCTTGCGGTCTCCTTCGAGCACTTCGTGCTGCAGGGTACCTCGCCTGACTGCTCGCCAGTCAACTCCGCATCGCCGGACCAGCAATTCCGTCTTGCCAGGAGGCTCGAACCAAAGAGCCGCGCGACGGTACTTCCGATGCGTTGGGTTGATTGGCGAGAACCAGCTCAAGGTGATGGTGAGGCGTCGCCACGCCGTGTGGGCGTTCAATGAGGGCGGGAGCGGAATGCGATGTATATAGCGCTCGTCCGCGCCGATTTCGCCTCCCGCAAGAATGGTGGCGCGCTCCTCGGCGCATGCGATCACGCGCTCTGGCCGAACGACCCCGAACGCGAGGAGGCCCGACACCAAGTCGGTGAAGGCGCGACTGTTGCTCGGCGTTCGGAGGGCGCGGTCGGCGATACCGCTCGCTTCCGACGTCCAACTGGTACCGTGGGCCAGCAGCGTTCGCAGCCATAGCGCCATGGGAACGCGCGCGACCTGCGCCGCATTTGGTTCGTCTTTGAGGTCATCCAGCGCGTCGGCGATGCGAAGCGCTGCTCGACTTACCAGCGCCGCAGCGTTGCTGGTTCCCACCAGGTACCGAAACCCGGACAGGTCGCCCGGTGTCGCGCTTGGCGCGGCGACCTGCTGGCCGGGCGGGGTACGTGGGCGCGTGACTGGCTCGAACTTCGTCTCGCCGTTCGCCTCGTCCTTCGCGACGAACACGACGCGTCCACCAGGCGCCAGGACGTCTGGTTTCACGATGCGTCGATATCCACGCCCCAGCCCGCTGATGGGACTCGGAAGGCCTTCGGGCAGTGCGAGGTCGTGCTCGTTCGAGGCGCGAGCCTTCCAGGGATCGCCGGCGTCCTGCGCGGTCGCGCCCACCGAGAGAGCATTGACGGCCTCGGCTGGCGAGAGGATCCGACGGTGTCGCTGCGCGGCCGCGATGGCCGCGACGATCGCCTCCGGCTTGAGCTCGTCCGCACGTCCAGCAATCGTGATGGGCGCGGAGTGGTTTCCCGCGCTGACGACGAAGAGGACTTGGTACCTCCACGACAGCCAATCGAGCAATTTCGCGAGCGGGCTCACGGAGCGAATGAACGGCTGGTACGGATCCCCGATCGACAGATTGATCACGCGGACGGACGGTGCGGCTGGTCGCAGGGTCCCGTCACCCACCACGATGCGCCGGACCGCGCGGTGGATCAGATCAACCCATGACCGACCTTCCGGCGCCAGCTCCAATGGTCGTCCAAAGGTGTCCGGGCGCAAGATAGGTCGAACATAGAGGCGATGGCGCGCGGGCTTCTCGTTCGCGCCCAAGTCGCCGTGCAAGATCAGCGAAGCCATCGCCGTACCATGGCAGCGACTCGCTACAGGGTAGGTTTCGGCCCACTCGTCGGGATCGTCCACAACGAGGCGGCCGGCTAGGCGTCGATGGTTCTCCAGCGGAAGACCATCCAGGAGTGCGACGACGGGATCGCGAAGCTCGTCACTTTCGTCCTCAGCCGCCTCGTTCTCTTGCTCCGGCTCATCCACGATGATCGGGGCGCCTGACTGTCCAGTGGGACGGACAAGGCGAACCTCGTCACACTGCAGAAGCTCGACCTCGGGGTCGTGCAACATCCGTTCGACCGCGCCGATGGGGAGCTTGCAGACGAGCGCGTGGTAGGCAATTTCGTCGATCGTGCAGGTCGCCAACACCTGACCGGTCGCGCGCGTCACAAGGTCGCGGACGCGTGCCTCCGCGATCGTGCGTCGCTCGGCCTGTCGGAACCAGAGCTCGATCTCGACGGCAACGGTCTCGACGCCGTCCGCGACTCGCCCGCGCCAGTAGTCGAGAATCCCAGTCTCCTCGAGCCTATCGCGAACGCCCCAACGCCGGACATCGCGAAGCCGAGCAAACACGTCACGCCAGCACTGGTGCGCTACGGGAAGCTGCCTGTCCGTGCTCCAGGAACGCCAGAGTGAGAGGAGTTGCATCACCGCCTGCTCGTTGAAGAGCACGAGGTAGAGTTGTGCGTTGATCGGCTTGTCGGGCTTCTTCCGGTCGAAGAAGTCCTCGTCGGGCGGGAGGTCGCGGAGGTCCTCGTCGGCCAGCCATTCGAGTCCCGGCGTGCTCACGACGGTGTCGTACAGGTCCTTGACGGGCCCGTTCGTCTCGAACACCAGCACCTGCTCGAGCGCCACGCCCGCTGCGTCGCCCTGAAGCGCGCCTCGGCGTTCGACGAGCGCCTCTTGGAGCTCGGTGAACTTCGGCGCGAGACGCTCGACCTGCCGCGCCTTCTTTGGATTGGTTGGGCCGCCACGTCCCGTCGGCGGCGGCGTGAACGCTTGCTTCGAGCCGGGCGGCGAAATCAGGAGCGGTCGCGACGGCGACGCCATCTCCTACTTCCGAACCTGAAACCGAGTCGAGAGCTGCGAGAGACGTGATGCCACCACGGACTTCGCGTCGCGCTTCGCGCCCTGCAGAACGAGGCGCCTTTGCACGTCCGTGCAGAACTCCTCCAGCTCCGCGTAGCTGAGGCCGGCGAGGTGCTCGTCGATCTGCTTTGCCGAGAGTCCGAGCTTCAGCTCACTGCGCTGCTCGAACCTTCCAATCCACTCGCCAATGGCCTCACGCTTCGGCGGCGGGAGCTCCAAACGAAGCTGGAACCGGCGCCATACCGCACGGTCGAGAAGCTCCGGATGGTTGGTGGCGGTCACCACGACGACGTACGAAGGGAGCGCGTCGATGTTGAGCAGAAGCGAGCTCACCACGCGCTTGATCTCACCGGTCTCGTGCTCGTCCCCACGCTCCTTGCCGATCGCGTCGAACTCGTCGAAGAAGACCACGCACCGCCGAGACCGCACATGCTCCATGAGCCGCGCCAACCGAACGGCGGTCTCGCCGAGGTAGCTGCCGATCACGCCGTCGTATCGAACCACGAGCAGAGGCAAGGCGAGCTCGCCCGCCAACGCTTCGGCGAGCGATGTCTTGCCGTTGCCAGGGGGACCGGCCAGAAGGATCCGGTGGCGAGGCTCGATCGCGTGCGACCGAAGCAGGTCCGCACGTTGCTGCTCCTCCACCAGCTCGGCGCAAGCGCTGGAGACCGCCTCGGGAAGAACGAGGTCTGCCAGCACGCGCTCGGGATGGCGCTCGTCGTAGGAGCCGATGGGCGCATCTGCGGACGGTCCTCGCGCACCGTTGCCCTTGGTCGCCAGGTACTCGGTGAGCCGATCCGCAACGACGTGGTGCTGCCGTTCTCGCTCCTCGGCGATCAGTGCCTCGACCGTGCGCCGAAAGCCGACCTGGTCCCCAAGGGACCCGGCTCGCACAAGGTTGAGGAGGAGATCGGACCGCGCCATGGCGGCTGCAGTATGGCAGATTTACCGCCACATGGACAGGCTGAAGGGCCCACCGGGTGCGGCACCCCGGCGCGGCACAGCCAACGCGGCGCGCGCTATCCCCTCCGACTACCGACCGCTCGCGGTCGTGGACTTCTCTAGGACCGCTCCCTCGAACGCGCTCTTGAGATTCACGCCCAGCGCGTCGAGGATTCGGCTGGCACGGTCGACGGTGACGCCGTGGTACTCGTTGCGCTCGTCGCGCGATACCTGGGACTCGTTCACGTCGAGCCGCTCGGCGAGCTGCCGCTGGGTCAGGCCCAGGGCGATGCGGAGTGCGACCAGCGTGCGCCCGAGCCCGTGCAGGTTTTCGAGCTCCCCCAGATCGCCGCGCTTCAGGCGCTCGTACGCCGCGACCTCCTCTTCGAGCTGAAGATGAAAGGAGCGGAGCGGGTCCATCGCCCGCTTGATCTCGGTCTTGTTCAGCCCCGCCTTGGCGAGCGCGACTCGGTGGTCGGACAGCCGCTTTCGCTCGTCCTCCAGGCGCTGCGCCGCCTCCTTGTACTCTGCCTCGTTGCGGATCATGGGGCTTCGGCTCTTGGCAGCGCTCACCCGTTGGTCGTAGCCAGCATGACAAATATGTCAAGCGTGACACCGGTGTCGTCTGCGCCGGGCTCTCTCTAGGTGCGGCACCCTACCGAGAGGGTCGTGCCGCAGCCTTGGTTAGCCTTGTGGGGCTTGGTTTGACGCAGCGGGGCGCGCTGCTAGCGTTCGCCGAATGAAGCGACGGGCGAAGGAGCCGAGCGTCGTGCGGGCCGAACCCGTGCGGAAGAAGCGCAGCAAGCCGCGAACGTTGCCGGATCTCATCGTTGGGGATCCGGATGATCTCGTCCACATCGAGTGGCCGTGGAATCAGACTCTGGCTGTGTGAGTGACGGTCGTGGACCCAGTCCAGTCACTGGACGAATCCGTCCAGTGTGCTGGATGGCCCTCGAATACCCGAAGAACTAAGGGTAGCCGTCACCGTCGCGGCTTCGGATGCCGAGCCCGAAGCGTAGGCCTCGGGGCGCGTCGGCGTTGGATAGCTCGTTGACGTAGGTGACTTCCGCTGCGAGCGCGATGCGGTCGGTCACGCGTAGCTGGAGACCTAGCCCGACTCGCGGAACGAGCTTCGACGGGTCCGTGAGGCGCCACGCGAAGCCCGGCGACACGGTGGGGGTGACGATGCCGAGGTTGGGAGAGAGGATCGCGAACCCGTCCCACGCTACGCCCGCGCCCGGCAGCATCGGCCAGACGTGGAGCCGCGTGGCCAAAGCCATGTCGAACCAGGTGCTTCGGATTGGCTGCACACGCACGTCTGCCCCGAAGGCTCCGGAGTAGAACACGCCCATGTCGAGCCGCGGAACGAGGCCCACCCGCGCGTCGAGCCGCGGTGTCGGGGCGAGCCTGTCGCCGAACTGGACCACCTCGACGGCCGCGCCGGCTTGGATGCGTCCCGGGTCTTGCGTGCGACCGGTGAGATAGTGGTTTCCGCTCACGCATGCGGTGGTGGCGAGCGGGAAGACGATGCAGAGGAGCCGGTGAAGCCGAGCTAGGGGCATCGGCCGGTGGGGCCGAACCACGGTTGGCAGCGCGGGAGTACGGAGAGGGTACGCTCACCGAGGCATTGGGTCGCCGTCGTGCAGTCCGCGGAACCCAAGCACTCGCTCATGCGCGCGCCGAGCTGGGCGTTGAACTGATAGACCTTGTCGAAGCATTCGGACTTGGCCACGGTCTCCGCGAGCTCGGAGCAAACCGTCCGGTATCGAGTGACGCACTTGTCCTGACTGCCTTGGTCCTCGAGTCCGGTGTAATCTGCATCCACAAACTGGAAGAGGCCGCCGCCGAGCTTGCACTCCGGGTCTCCCGTGGAGACGCGTGATGCGAGCAACCCGAAGGCCTTGTTGGCTACCTCCGCCCGAAGGTAGCCCTGGCCCGCGACCTCGAGTGCGCACTGCTTCTCGCAGGCCGCCTGGTCGATCTGTCTCGGCGTCTGCCCGCCGGTCGAGGACGCGAAGCACGTTCCCTGGGTCTTGCACCCGTCGGCGCAGACCTTCGCCGCCGCGGATGCGTCGAAGGAGCCGGCGTCCGTGGAAGGCGCGGCTTGGGTCGAACTGCAGCCGAGAAGCAACGCGACGACGCAAGCTGAAGCAATTCGACCCACCATGTTCCTTGAAGGGTAGCGGACCGCGCGGAAACGTCCTCGTCAAAGTCATCTCGGACGACGAAGTCACACGCGCGTCACGCTTCGGGGAAACCGATTCGCTTAGGGCATACTGGGCGCCCGCCCTATGGCCGAGTGATTGCGATGATCACGTCTCCGTGGTGCAGGCAGAGCACGCGGCCTTCTCCCGGTATGCCGATGATGGTGTCGCCGTTGAAGACTGGCTCGTGTAGCCGCTGGTGCTCTTCGAGGAAGGCAGGCAGCTCGGTCGCGTCGACCAGGAATGCGCCCACGTCGACCCCGAACGACGCCTCGGTGATGAACACGAGCTCGCCCCGCAGCGGACCGTCGAGTGCCTCGACCGCCGCGAGCATCTCGAGGTCGGTGCTCGTTTCCCACGGCGCGACGGGCTGAACGGTGACGCGCTGCCCAGCCTCTCCTGCGAGCTCCGCGAGCCTGTCCGGCACCAGCGCTGCACGTGGGTGAAGTGCCGCGGGCGAAGGCGTCCAGCCGACCGTCAATCGCGCGAGCGCGTCCTCGAGAGAGATGCAGTGCAGCATGGCTGACGTTAGTGCTCCCCCCGTGCGGGAGGCCGCTCGAGCTCGACGCGCTTCATTCGGGCTCGGTCGAACCCGAGACGACGCACCCTACGAACCTCCCCAGCGGGTCCAGGAAGATGCCGCCGGAGTGCGTCCCCGCCACGGTAGCGATCCGCAGCGTGTCGTACTCGCTCGCGGCCACGGCTTCGGCGAGGCCTTCGAGACCGAGAACCTCGACCCCCAAGTTCCTGCAGCGATCGCGACGCATGAGCCAGATATTCCTTAGCTCGCGCGTCAGCACCCCGCCGCCGGAGAAACCGAACTTCGCTCCCGCTTCGAGCGCCGCCTTCAGGAGCGCGGCCGCCTCCGCGAACCGCGGATCGGAGACGGCGTTGAGCAAAGCGATGGCGTCGGTTCGGGAGATCAACGCGACGACGCTAGCAGAAGCAATCCGACCCGCCATGATCTCCCCGGTTCGCAGCGTCGTCGCAAACTCCGCTACGGGCCGAGATCGACCTTCACGGCGAGGTCCCAGGTGCGGGCGCCGTTCTTCGCTAGACCGATCATCATGAGCCCGAGCGCTTCGAGCGAGTGGGCCATGTGTAAGCCGCCCACATCGAGCGGACGCAGGCCGAGGCTCTCGAGGAAGGTCGAGACGCGCGCCTTGGCTGCGGCGTCGTCGGCTGCGAGGAAGGCGTCGAGGTGCTCGCGTTTGGCAAGTACGTGGCCGAAGAGGGTGTTGAACGCCTTCACGAGGTGCGTGCCGGCGGGGAGGTGCTTGGCGAGCTCCTGCGCGCCGGAGCTGCCGTGGGGCGTGACGAGGCCGGTGAGGTCGGGGGACATGGGGTTGGTGACGTCGATGAGCACCTTGCCGGCGAGCGCGGTTGCGTATTCGGTCACCACCGCGGCGGCACTGGGGTACGGCACGGCGAGGATGACGATCTCGCCGGCCGGGACGGCGCCGTACGTGCCCGCGGTCGCTCCGGATGCGAGCTTTTCGGCGAGCGCGCGTGCCTTGGCGGGATCGCGACTGACCACTTCGACGGTGTGACCGGCCTTGGCTGCTCGGCCGCCGATGGCTGCGGCCATGCCGCCGGAACCGATGATGCTGATGGTGCTCATGGGCGGCTCAGAGTTGGGCCAGGCCGCCGTCGACGGCGAGCTCGCTGGCGGTCATGAAGCTGCTGTCGGACGACGCGAGAAACGCGGCTGCGGCACCGATCTCCGCCGGATCGCCCATGCGCTGGAGCGCGGTCATCGCGCCGTAAGCCGCAAGGCCCGCCTCGCCCAGCGCTTCCTTGGCGAGCTCGGTGGCCGTTGCTCCGGGCGAGAGTACGTTCACGCGGATGCCGGTGCCTTTCAGGTCTTCCGCCCACGTTCGCGCGAGGTTGCGCACGGCTGCCTTGCTCGCGCTGTAGGCGGTGAATGCCGGGGCGCCCGTGGTGCCGGCGCTCGAGCCGGTGAGGATGATCGAGCCGCCTTTGCCCATGAGCGGTAGTGCCTTTTGCACCGTGAAGATGGTGCCCTTCACGTTGACGTCGAAGGTCTCGTCGATGTGCGCGGCGGTGATCTTGCCCAGCGCGAGCTGGCTGCCCACCCCGGCATTGGCGAATGATATCGAGGGTTCCGCGCTCGGCCTTCACGGCGGCGTAGAGCCGGTCGAGGTCGGCCTCACTGGCGACCGAGCCCTTCACCGCGCGGGCATTGGGCCCGAGCTCGGCCACGGCGGCGTCGAGCGCTTCTTGCCGGCGCCCGAAGATGAAGACGAAGGCGCCCTCTTCGATGAAGCGCTTGGCTGCGGCGCGGCCGATGCCGGTTGCGCCCCCGGTGATCACGGCGGTCTTTCCATTGAGTCGTTTCATGTCATGCATCTTTCGTTGAGTGGGAAGCGAGAACATCCAAGTTCAGCGGGCGCTCATGCCGCCGTCGACGTTGAGAATCCCGCCGGTCATCCACTTGCCGCGGTCCGACGTGAGAAGCGCGACCATCTCGGCCACGTCCTCCGGGGCGCCGTAGCGACCGAGGGGAATCTCCTTGGCGAAGAGATCGGGCGGCGCGCCCAGCGCTTCGCTGAACTCCCGGCTGCCGGGCGTGGTGACCGGTCCCGGCGACACGACGTTTACGCGGACCTTGTGCGGCGCGAGATCGATGGCGAGCGCGCGTGAGTAGCTGTTGAGCGCGGCCTTGGCGGCGGCGTAGTGCGCGATCGCCCCGACGGACATGGTCGCTGCGCCCGACGAGATGTTCACGATGGCGCCGGCCTGTGATTCCCGAAGCGCCGGCAAGAGCGCATGGGTGAGCCGGATCGCGGCGAACAGGTTGAGCGCGATGGCGGACTGCCAGTCCTCGTCCGGGATGGACGCGACGCCTCGTGGGAACCCGCTGGCGCCTCCCGCGTTGTTCACGAGGATGTCGAGGCCCCCGAGAACCTGGAGCGTTCCCGCAGCGATGGCCTTCACCCCGGACGCGGAGGCGACGTCGCCCGCGACGAATGCGGCGCCCGCAGGCAAGGAGTCGCCCCGAGAGCGTGCGGTGACGACAACCTTCGCACCGGCGTCGAGCAGGCGCTGGGCGATGGCTGCGCCGATTCCCCGGGTGCCGCCCGTGACGAGGGCGCGCCGGCCGATGAATTCCTTGGAGACGTCGAGCTTGTTGGACATGAGATGTTCCTTCGCGGAAGAGCGTTGCGAGTGACGGGTCCAACCTGCGGCGCGGAATCCGCACGAACCATGCGAAGCCGTCCGGAGAACTTACGAATTCGTCCGGCCCGCCTGGAGGCTTGGGTTGGGACTGGCTACGCTCATGGACAATGGACGCTCTCAGCGCGGTTCTCGCCCCGGTTCGCCTGCAGCAAACCTGTTGGGCTTTCACGGTCGGTCGCGCACCGTGGGGCCTCGTCTTGCCGGGACGACCGAGCTGCGTCCGCTTCCACTACATGGTGCGCGGCAGCGCGTGGCTCGATGTCGAAGGGACGGACCAGCCGAGCGTCGCGCTCTCGGGCGGCGATCTCGCGGTGCTGCCGCTCGGCCACACGCACGTGCTCCGCGACCAACCCCGCAGCAGCACGACGAGCCTCGACGACATCGCGCAGTGCGGCTCGCGCAGCGTCGTCATGCACCTCGAGGTCGGCGCGAAGGGCGCGGAGACGAGCTTCGTCACCGGCGCGTTCGTCCTCGACGATCCGCTGGCGCGGCAGATTCTCGCGGTGCTGCCCCCGGTCATCCGCATGACCCCCGAAGCCGAGCAGGGCGTGCCGTCGTTCTTCGAGAACATCCAGTTCATCACCCGCGAGGTCGAGACCGACCGACCCGGCTCCGAGGTCGTCCTCCTCCGCATGGCCGACGTCATCTTCATCCAGATCCTCCGCGCCTACCTCGCGCGCGTCTCCGACGACGACGGCGGCTTTCTCCGCGCCCTCCGCGATCCGAGCACCGCCGCAGCCCTCGGCGCCATGCACCATCGCCCGGAGGCGCCCTGGACCGTGGCCTCGCTGGCGGAGGAGGTGGGGCTTTCGCGGTCCGTGTTCGCGGCGCGGTTTGCGCAGCTCGTGGGAGAGCCGCCGCTGGGGTATTTGACGCGGTTGCGTATGCAGAAGGCCGCGACGCTGCTTCGGGAGGGTGCGACGCTCGCGAAGGCTTCGCAGCAGACCGGGTATGCGTCGGAGGCTTCGTTCAGCCACGCGTTTCGTCAGTGGTCCGGCGTTGCGCCGGGCGAGTGGCGTCGGAAGGCGGCGGCGGTGGTGGTGGGGTGATGGGCCGAGTTCGGCTTGCTGGTGGCCGTTGCTCGCGCGGCTTCGAATGCCGAGCCCGAAGCGTAGCGCTCGGCGCGTGTCGGCATTGGATGGCATCGTTGACGATAGGCCGCGTCCAGCCAGGTGCCGCACTCGGCCTCACTACAAGCTTCATCGCGGCGCCGCATCATCGCCGTCGGCTAAGGCCTCAATATCTCTAGAAGTACAAGAATATGATTGTGGCATGGGGGGGAACAATCCATCATGCAAGCCGAAATCTCGACACTACGTCGGTGTGGTTTCGTTCCGGGCGGAATCATTCATACAAGTGGAGTCTCCGGCATGCCCTTCGAGTTTCGTATTGAATCACTAACATTCAGCGGTGGACAAGTTGTGGAGGTGCAGCGTGACCAGATACTGGTTCTGATCGGACCCAACAACGCTGGGAAGAGTAGAGCTCTCCGAGACATAAAGTCCCACTCCTATTCAACTAGCCCAACGCCCGTGGTTTCCCATGTGTCCAAACAATCGAGCGGTGCTGGGCCTGAGCTCGCGGCCTGGCGTGACGAACACCTTCATGCTGTAGCCCACGAAGATGCAGTGGAGTACGGCGGTGTGGCGGGCCGAGTGTGGGAAAGGATAGACTTGGACCGATGGCCAAGTATCATCACGGAGGCCATGTCAAATCAGGTTTGCCTGCTGTCTGGCGCAGAAGAGCGTTTTCAACTTGTGAAGCCGGCGGAGTCGCGTAACACGCTAACGCAGCGCGCAGAGCATCCAGTTCACTTGCTGCAACGAGAGCCGGAATTGCTCGAACGCGTTAATGCATGTATTCGCAAAGCATTTGATGGGCTCGAGCTGATTGTAAACTGGGGAGGTGGGCAACTGGTTCCGCTGCACTGTGGCGTCCCACCTCAGTCGATAAATCCGGTGTCACCGGAGTACCTGCAGCAGCTTCGACTCGTGCCTCGACTCGATGCCCAAGGCGATGGCATCAAGTCTTTTGTTGGCTGCCTACTTCATATGCTGCTCGGGCCTTGGCTCCTTGTAATGTTGGACGAACCTGAGGTGTTTCTCCATCCGCCTCAGGCGTTCGTCCTGGGGACGATGATTGCGGACCAATGCCCCGTCGGGCGCCAGTTGATCTTGGCCACTCACAGTGCAGACCTGGTCCGGGGACTGCTCGAACGGGCCAGCGACCGACTGAAGATTGTTCGCCTCGAGCGGCACAACGACCAGACGCATGCACACGAGCTTAGTTACCGACTACTGTCCGATGTAGCGAAGGACCCACTCCTCAGATTCTCGAACATCCTCGATGGCGTATTTCACGAAAGGGTTGTACTTTGCGAGTCGGACTCGGACTGTAGATTCTACTCAGCCGTACTATATGCTAGCGGACAGGGCGCGGATACCATGTTCGTGCATTGCGGTGGAAAAGACCGTATGCCGAATGTGGTGTCGACGATGAGGGGGCTCGGTGCGTCAATATCGGTCATTGCGGACTTTGATGTGCTAAACTCGGACCACCCACTCAAAGACTTGGTGCGGGCCCTGGGCGGCGACTGGTTGGAATTAGAGCACTTATGGAGAGTGGTCAAGGACTCGGTCGAGAGAGACGTTGCTGTCCCGACTCGCGACAACGTTCGTGAAGAGCTTCGCCAGATTGTCGAGAAGGGAAACGGTAAGGACCCGCTCACCGACCTCGAGGCCGAGCGGGTGAAGGCAGCTGTGAAGTTCACATCACCATGGAAGGTAGTGAAGCGTTCCGGGATTCAGGGAATCTCGTCAGGTTCCGCTTCTGCGGCTGCGACCGCGCTAATATCAGAACTAAAGGCGCTCGGGCTTCACGTCGTGCCCTGTGGAGAAGTAGAAAGGTTCGTGCCTTCCGTAGGCGGTCACGGTCCAAGGTGGGTCAACGCCGTACTGGATGGGAGCGACCTGGCGCATGACAGTCGATTCGACGCAGCGCGCGAGTTCCTTGTTGATACCGTTGGTGGTCGCAGCCTCAGGAATCACAAGGAGGACTTGCGCCCTGCCAGGGCGAAAGTAGTCCGCTCTACTATTGGGCCACTTGAGCTTCAGCAGAGGCGCCCCTTGTCTACCGGCACGCTCGGTTCATGGCTGGCGAGCGTGTGGCGTTGGCTGCGAGCACAGATAGGCTGATGCCTACGATCGACGACTCGTGGACCTGTGGTTTCGGTCGGTTCAGCCC
>JABFRG010000859.1 GCA_013141295.1 Polyangiaceae bacterium | reverse complement strand
CCCCCTCGCCCTCGCCGCCCGAGCGTCCGCCCGTCGACCCCGGCGATCGCCCTACCCTCGGCGCGACGCCGGCCGCCAAAAGGCAGCGCTGCGCGCGCCCGACAGAGCGTGCATGATGCAGACAAAAGCGAAACGCCGCCATTTCGGGCGGCGCTTCGTGATGCGTCAGCGGGAGGCCGACGTGGTCAGTGATCGCACTCGCCACCGATCATGTTGAGCGAGCCGAAGGTCGGCACGATGTCGCTGAGCATGGAGTTGGTGATGAGCTTCTGGAGCCCCTGGGTGCTGGTGAAGCAGGGCGGCCGGATGCGCACCCGGTGCGGCGTGCCGGTGCCATCGGACACCAGGTAGAAGCCGAGCTCACCGTTGCCGCCTTCGGTGTACGAGTAGACCTCGCCCTTGGGGACCTTGGCGCCCTCCATGATCAGCTTGAAGTGCTGGATGGTGCCTTCGATGGTCGTGTAGACGTCCTTCTTCTCCGGGAGCATGACCCGCGGATCGTCCACCGAGACCGGGCCCTCGTCGGGCATGCGCTCGAGGACTTGCTCGATGATGCGGCGGGTCTGGCGAATCTCCGCCAGGCGCACCAGGAAGCGATCGAGGTTGTCGCCGCGGGTACCGACCGGCACGTCGAAGTCGACCTCGTCGTACTTGAGGTACGGGTGCGCCTTGCGCACGTCGTAGGCGACGCCGCTGGCGCGGAGGCAGGGACCGGTCCAGCCGAGGCCGATGGCGTCGGCGCCGGAGATGTTGCCGACGTTCTCCAGGCGATCGATGAAGATGCGGTTCTTCAGCAGCATCTTCTCGCCCTCTTCCATGAGGCCGAGGATCTTCGGGAGCGATTCGCGGCACATGGCCTTGAAGTTCTCGGTGGGCGGAGAGGCCATGCCGCCGATGCGGCCGAAGGAGTGCGTGAGCCGCGCTCCGGTCTCCTCCTCCATGATGTCCCACAGCATCTCGCGGGCCTTGATGAACCAGAGGAACGGCGTGAACGCGCCGAGCTCCATGGCCATGGCGCCGGTGCACGTGAGGTGGTCGGAGATGCGGGCGAGCTCGCCCAGCGCCATCCGGTACCACTTGCAGCGCTCCGGGACCTCGATGCCGCAGAGCTTCTCCACCGCGAGCGCGTAGCCCACGTTGTTGAGCATCGGCGACACGTAGTTGAGGCGGTCGGCGTAGGGGAACACCTGGGCCCAGGTGCCGCGCTCACACATCTTCTCGAAGCCCCGGTGCAGATACCCGATCTGCACGTCGGCCTTGGTGATGGTCTCGCCGGTGAGCTCCAGCACGATGCGCACGGTGCCGTGCATCGCGGGGTGCGACGGACCCATGTTGAGGTGCATCGGCTCCGCCGGGAGCTCGAGCTCGCCTTCTTCCAGCTCCAGATCGATGGGTTCCATCAGCTTGCCTCGCCTTCGCCCGGGAACACTTTGCGGCCGAAGCTCATGCCTTCGTCGGGGCCGAACGGCAGCTGCTTGTCGAGCGGGAGCCCGGCCTCTTCTTCGGTGCGGTACTCCACCAGCGGCTGCGTCTTCTGCGCCGGGTAGTCCTTGCGGAGCGGGTGCCCCACGAACTCCGGGTACATGAGCAGACGGCGCAGGTCCGGGTGGCCCTTGAACTTGATGCCGAACATGTCGAACGTCTCGCGCTCGAGCCAGTTGGCGGTGGGCCAGATGTTGGCCACGCTGTCGATCTCGACGTCGCCTTCGAGCTCGCGATCACCGATGCGCGCCTTGACGCGGACGTGGTGACGCTTGGCGATGGAGTAGAGATGCGCCACCACTTCGAGGCGCGGCTCCCGGTCCGGATAGTCGACGCCGCAGAGATCGGTGAGCATGTCGCACTCGAGCTCGGTGCGGCAGAAGGTCATGACCTCGTGCCACTTCGCGGGATCGACCACCGCGGTGTCGTCGCCGAACTGGCTGTGGGTCTCGAAGATTGCGGTACCGAAGCGGGTCTTCAGCTTCTCGAGGATGCGCTCGCTCACGGGCGATCTCCCTTCGCGGCCTTCTTCTTCTGGAGCTGCACCAGGCCGTTCACGTTGCCGATGCTGGCCGGATCTTCCCGGGGCTTCACGATGCCGGGCGTGCGATCGCCGGTGGCGATCTTGTCCTGCAGGAGGAGCAGGCCGTCGATGACCGCTTCCGGCCGCGGCGGGCAGCCGGGCACGTAGACGTCGGTGGGGATGATCTTATCGATGCCCGCCACCGTCGTGTAGTTGTCGTAGAAGCCGCCGGAGCTGGCGCAGGTTCCGAACGCGAGGACCCACTTGGGCTCCATCATCTGCTCGTAGATGCGGCGCAGGACCGGCGCCTGGCGCTGGCTGATGGTGCCGACCACCCACAGAAGATCGGCCTGCCGCGGCGAGAAGCGCGGGGCCTCGGCGCCGAAGCGCGCCATGTCGAAGCGCGGGCTGGCGAGGGCCATGAACTCCATGCCGCAGCACGCCGTCACGAACGGGTACTGGAAGAGCGAGTACTTGCGCGCCCAGCCGAGGAGCGCATCGAGACGCGTGGTGGCAAAGCCTGTTTGGCTGCCTTCCAGCGTGACCTGACGAGTTACTTCTCCCATTCGAGGGCTCCCTTCTTCCAGCAGTACAGAAGCCCGACGACGATGGTGACGAGGAAGCCGGTCATCGAGAAGAACCCGACCCAGCCCAGCGTCTTGAAGTGAATGGCCCAGGGGTAGATGAACACCGCTTCGATGTCGAAGACGACGAAGAGGATGGCCGTGAGATAGAACTTCACGGAGAGCTTGAGGTGCCGGCCGCCGGAGCTGTCCGAGCCGCACTCGAAGGGCATCATCTTTTCGGGCGTGGGCTTCTTCTTGCCCAGCGTGCTTGCCCCGATGAAGAAGAGCGAGGCCAACGTAATGGCCACGAGCATCATCAGGAACATGGGGCCGTAGGTGGCGAACATGAGCGCTCCTCTGAGGGTCCGAGCGCCGAATCCAAAAAAGCTTGGACCTCGACGACTTACGGATGTTTAGTGGGACCCGCGTCGGGTGTCAACGGGGCTTCCGCCAGGGAAACCGGCCAAAGCCCGCAAAAAACGCGTCCCGAACCGAGTCAGCGAGCCGGGCGGCGAGCCGGCGCCTTGGAGGGCGTACCCTCGGGACCGTGCGGCTGCGAGGCGAGCATGGCCTTCCAGGCGGTGAGCGACGGGCCGAGGGCTTGCTCGATCTCGCTCAGGTCTTCGCCCAGGCTGCGCTCTTCGACGCCGGCGCCGAGCGCCTCGCGGAAACAGGCGAACGCCGCCACGTAGCGTTTGCGCCGTAGAAATGCCCGCCCGAGCAGCGGCATGATGTCGGCCGCGCGGCCGCCGAATGCGCTCGCGCGGCGCAGCGGCCCGATGGCCTCGCCGGGGCGGCCGCAGGAGAGGAGCGCGTCGCCGAGACGCCGGAACAGGTCCGCCGCCGGCAGCCCCTCTTGCGCGTACTGGATGCCGATGCGGAAGACTTCTTCCGCCTGATCGACCTCGCCCATGTGCACGCAGGCGGTGCCGAGGAGACCGAGGCCCTTGGCGATGAGGCCGCGCGCATCGGTGGCGAGCATCTGCCCCTCGGGCGTACGCAGGAAGATGGCGAGTGGGGCCGGCCAGGCGCCCAGCAGCTGCACCACCTTGAGCCAATCGCTCGCTTGCGCGGCGGTCTCGGCTTCGGCCACCTTGGAGAGGTCGATGGCGCTCTTGTTGCCCTGCGAGGCGCGGTCGAGCTCCTCGTGGACGTGGGCCCGCATGCGCCGCCGGAAGGCCGCGACGTCGTAGGTCTCTTCCTCGCCGTCGTGGTGCACTTCGATGGTGGCCGACTCGCCCTTGAGGGCCAGCGCGTTGAGCGAATAGCCGAAGAGCGGCGCCAAAAGCAGGTAGCGAATGCCGATGTAGAGCTGGATCGCCTCCACGTCGGTCTCGCGATCCGGCCGCGGGTGCTCGGTCTCTTCTTCCACCAGGAGCGCGCCCACCAGGCGCCGGCGGAAGTCCGCGAGCGTCAGCCGCTGCGGCTCCAGCTCGCCCTCGCTACCCGGCGCGCCGACCACGAAGTCGACGATGGTGTGCTGCGGGTTGCGTCGGTCGACGGTGAGCGCGGTGATGCGCGCGCCGACGATGATGGAAAAGGCGAAGAACCGCTCGCCCACGATTTCACAGAGAGCTTGAAAGCTCCCGATGCCCTCGCCGATGCGCTCGAACCAGCCGTCGGTGCGGATTGCGTCCAGTCGAAACGTGCGTTCGTCACCCATCGATGCTCGCCGGAGC
>JABFRG010000065.1 GCA_013141295.1 Polyangiaceae bacterium | reverse complement strand
ACCACCAGCGACGCGTTCGCCGGATCGTACCACTGGGCGAAGAACGCCTTCACGTCCTCCACCTGCGCCGCCGTGAGGTCGTCGTGCGACCCGATGACCGGGTGGTGGTAGGGGTGCCCCGGCGGATAGAGGAGCTCGGAGAGGCGCAGGTCGGCCTTGCCGTAGGGGCGGTTCTCGTACGACTGCCGGCGCTCGTTCTTCACCACATCGCGCTGGGCGTCGAGCTTCTCCTGGGTCATGAGCGGACCGATGTCGCGCATGCGATCGGCCTCCAGCCACAGGAGGAGCGGCAGCGCCGAGGGCGGCCCCACGTCGAAGTAGTCGGTGCGGTCCTCGCTGGTCCAGGCGTTGTTCCAGCCGCCGGCGGCCTCCATCCAGGCGTCGAACATCTTGGTGGGCGCGCGCTTGGTGCCCATGAACATGAGGTGCTCGAAGAGGTGCGCGAAGCCGGTGCGGCCCGCGACCTCGTTGCGGGAGCCCACGCTGTACGAGACGTTCACCACCACCGTGGGCACCGTGTGGTCCGGGTGATAGATGACCGTCATGCCGTTGGGGAGCTTCTCGACGGTGTGGGGGAGCGCCACCGTGGGCGCAGGCGTCGAAGGAACGGGCGCCGGCGGCGGTGCGCCGCCCAGCTGGCCTCCACCTCCGCCACCCCCACCTGCCAGTGCGGCGGACGAAAGGGCGAGCCACCCGACGATGGGCAGCGCCGTACGCAGGGCGCGCAGGGGGCGGAACGAAGCCGACACGGGACGTTTCATGGGCCCGCACGGTAGCATCGTTGCCACACCCCACGACGGAGAGGCTGCGCCCACCTCCATTTTTCCCGTGGCGCGACCCCGGGCCCGCGAGAAACCTGCGCCGCCGCCGTAAGGTGCCCGCATCGACCCCCGTTGTTCGTTCGTGAACGCGGCGCTCCCCTTCTCGTTTATGCTGCCCTCGGTGGTCACCGAGGCAGAGAATCCCGAACGGGCACAGGTCGAGCGCGCCCAGAGTGGCGATCGGGAAGCCCTGGGGGCGCTCCTGCGGCAGTACGGTCCGGGCCTCTACCGAAGTGTTCTCCTCCCCCGGCTGGGCTCCGAAGCCGCCGCCAAGGACGCCCTCTCGGAGACCTACGCCAAGGTGGTGGCCAAAGTGCACACCTTCACCTGGCAAGACCGCGGCTTCTATCCCTGGCTCCGCATGGTGGCCCTGCGGGTCGCCCTCGACCACCTGCGGGCCCGCAAGCGGCTGCTCGTGTGGAGCGACGAGGACGTGACCCGCGAGGTGGAGCGCACCGAGACGCAGACCCCGCTCGAACAAGCCCTGAGCGACCACCGCGACCGGGAAGCCGTGAAGAAGCGGGTGGAAGTGGCGCTCACCAAGATCAATCCCCGCTACGAGCGGGCCATCCGGCTGCGGGTGCTCGAAGAGCAACCCCGGGAAGCGGTGGCCGAGACGCTGGGCGTTACCCCGTCGACCTTCGACGTGCTACTTCATCGGGCGATCCAGGCGCTCAAGAAGCAACTGGAGGTGCGTGATGGCTGACCTGACCCCCGAAAGCCCCGAGGAGCTCGCGCTGGCGGAAGAGCTCCGCCAGGCCATGGAAGAGGACCGCGAACCGTTCGCCGCATCCCTTCGCGCCGCCCTGTCGCCATCGCGCCTCGACGACGACACGCACGAGAAGCTCATCGAGGAGATCATGGCCCTCGGGCCCATCGGCGAGGACGAAGTGGAAAGCGCGCTCCCCGACGCCGCGCTCGAGGAAGCCCTCCGTGCAGCCATCTCGCCTGCCCCCCTCCCCATGAAGGAGCACGACGCCATCGTGGCGCGCGTCTTCGAGAGCGCGGCACGGCGCGATGCAGCCCCACGTGGCCGCGTCATCCGGGTGGCCTTCGGGGTCTCCGCGGTGCTCGCGGTGGCCGCCGCGGTGCTCCTGTGGATTCGCCGGCCCGACACGCCGGAGCCTCGGGGCGCCAGCGCGCTCATCAACGTGCGCTCCACCCAGCCGCTCTTCGACGAGCCGTTTCGCAGCGGCGAGGCCAGCGCCCGCATCGATCGCATCGCCATGGCCCGCTCCTCCGATCTCCGGGAGAACCGATTCTCTCGCTGGGGGCTCCGATGAGCCGCGCGCTCTGCTTCCTCGCCTGCGTCGTGGGCCTCTCGCTGCCGGTGCTCGGGTGCAACAACGACAAGCCCCACGAGAAGGGCTGCGACGATCAGGCGCTGGTGGTCGACACCGCGGTGATGGCCTACCTCTCCAAGGCGCGCGCGCTGCATCACGAGGCCAACCTCAAAGAAGACGCGGGCGACCTCGACGGCGCCGTGGTCGCCCTCCACCGCCTCACGGAGTCCGCGCAGCCCCACGAAGGCACGCGCATTCCCGAGGTCGAAGAGGTGCTCGCCGACGCCCACGCGCGCATCGCCGAGCTCGCCCTGCGGCAGAGCCGCTTCGACGCCGCCAAGACCGAGGTCGACAAGGGGCTCACGCACGCCGAAGGCGCGACCTACTTCCGCGGCCACCTGCTGGAGGTGGGCGGGCTCATCGAGACCGCGCGGAGCAAGAGCCTCGCGGACGCAGGAAAGACCAAGGAAGCCGAAGAAGCGCGGCAGCGTGCGCTCAAGCTCCTGGGAGAAGCCATCTCCGTGCAGGATCGCGTCATCGGGCTTGCGCTCGGCGACGCCGGAGCAAAACCGTGAAGGCCGCCGCCAAGCATGTTCGAACCGGCCTCGCCGCAGCGTTGGTTGCGACGGTGCTCGCCGCCTGCGCCGCGCCCGCGTCACCGCCCGTCAGCGCTGCCGCTGGCGCGCCTCCCCCGCGTACCGCCGAAGGGAGCAGCGCCGGCTCGGCGGTCAGCAACGACAGCAACACCAAGCAACCGACCACCGAGAGGCCTACCCCAGCCCCCGGTTCGCCCGACAGCTCGGCCATTCATGCTCGGGCCGGAGAGGTGGACCGTTTCGAGGCGGAGCTCCTCCAGGCTGGCAGCGACTGCCGCGAGGCGTGCCGCGCGCTCGGGTCCATGGACCGCGCCTGCGGCGGCCTCTGCTCGCTTTCGCGCGGAACCAGCGAAGCGCCGCTGTGCAGCACCGCGACCAAGCGTCTGCTCGCCGCCCGCGACAGCGTCAAGCGCGCATGCGGCGCGTGCCCCAACGGGCCCAGCGTGGAGCGCTTCGCTCCCGTGCCTTCGGTGGACTGAGCGTTGGGCGATCTGCGTCTGGGGGAGCGCTGGTCGCCGCTACAGCGCGTGAAGAACGATGCTGTTTGGACCGCCGCGCGGGCATCCCTGCTCCTGACGCGGCTGGCGTCGCCGGCACGCCTGCGGGCCTTCGGACGGGCCCTGGGCGGCGCCGCATTCCACCTGGCGCGAACGCCCCGGCGCGTCGCCGAGGAGAACGTCGCGCGCGTCTTTCCCCACTGGGACGCGGCCCGGCGGCGGGCCCTGGTGCGCGAGAATTTTCGGCAGCTGGGCGAGCTGCTGGGCGAAGTTGCGACGCTGCTCTCGGAGCGCACGCTCGCGCCCCTCCCGTTCGACCCCGACGCGGAAGCGCTCCTCGACGCGATGGTCGCCGAGGGGCGCGGCGTCCTCCTGGTATCGGCCCATCTCGGCAACTGGGAGCGCGTGGCCCATGCGCTGGTGGGCCGGGGGCTCCCGCTCACCACCATCGCCCGAGAGAGCTACGACCCGCGATTCCTTGCATGGTACACGCGAGTGCGCGGGCCGGTGGACGTCATCTACCGCGGCTCCGCGGGCGCTTCCACGCGCATCGTGCGGGTCCTGCGCAGGGGTCGCGTGCTGGGCGTGCCCATGGACCTACGCTCCCGCGTCCCGTCCACCGACGTGGCCTTTCTCGGTCACCCGGCACCGACCCCGGTGGGTCCTGCGCGGCTCGCTCTCCGCACCGGCGCCAAGGTGGTGGTGGTCACGCTGTCCCCGGGGCGCGACGCCGCGCGCATCACCGCCACCGCCATCGAAACCGGCGACCTGGGCCCGGGCCCGGTGGGCGAGCGCGCCCTCACCGAGCGACTGAACCAAGAGCTTTCTGCGCGAATCCTGCGAATGCCCGAGGCCTGGCTCTGGCCGCACGAGCGCTGGTGACACGGGAGCGCCAAGCCAGCTACTATCCCGGGAAGAGGATTTCTTGACCGTCCGCGTGCCGAAGCCCCTCGGTAAGCCCCACCCGGGCGCCGAGCTCGATCCCCAGGACTCGTTCGTGCTTTCGCGAGTCGACGGCACGCTGGCTCTCGACGAGCTCGGGGTGCTCACCGGGC
>JABFRG010000812.1 GCA_013141295.1 Polyangiaceae bacterium | reverse complement strand
GCCCAGGACGAGCGGCGTGAGCGAGAGAGAAGTGAGCGTCGCCACGCGATCGCCCACCGCCACGCCGACGTCGGAGCGCCCGGGCGCGAGCTGGAGCACGCGCCCGAGGAGCATGCCGCCGGAGCCGGTCACCGGATTGTGCTGCTTGCCGCGATCGTGGACGGTCTTCTCCACCAGCGCCTTCACGCCATCGAGCGAGCCCGCGGCTTCTTCCATCTGGCGAAAGCTCGCGGCGTCGATGTTGAGCGTCTCCACCGCCACCAGCATCTCGCCGGGAAAGAGGCGCGAGAAGTCGTTGTCGACACGCCACGCCGGCTGCGGCAGCGCGCCAAGAGGCTCGAGGGCGCGGTGCGTCCCGAAGGGATCGGAGGGCTCGGTCGCGATCGGACGAGGGACCGGTGCGGGGCTCCACTTTGTGGACGACGTGCTCATGAGATGACCTTGCGGAGGCTCGCGCCTCCAGAGCGACGGGAACGCGTGACCCGGCGGCCGGGAACGGGGCCTACTAGTAGCCCATTTCAGTGCAGCATCGGGCGTCTGCACAGAGCCGCCTCACGCCTTGGTGGCAGGCTTACCCACATGCTCAGGGTCGGCCGGGGTCGCGCCACGGCGGGCCGGCAAAATGACCACGCGGAGGCCGGCACTGAACCGGCGCCCACGGATCGCAGGCGGAGCCGACGGGGTATCGGTGCCTTCGAAAGCCATTGAAATGCCGAGTGCAAGGGAGAACGTGCGGGAGGTCGAAGTCTTCCCCGAGGGTGCGACCGCGACCGCAGTTTCTGCGAAAGTTCGGGAAAGGGGCCGTTCACTTGACCTTTCTTGGCGGAACTCGTTACCCTTTTCGGGTGAACGTGCTCGGCATGCCGACGCCCCATTGAACGACCCCCAGACGATGCAAGATCCCGCCCCTAAGGCGAACACCCCGGGTCCCCTACGTGCAGCTGCGCGGTCGTTCGTTCTTCGATTCATCAGCGGCAAGTACCAGGGCGGGGAGTTCCCCATCGTTCCCGAGAAGCAGATCATCGTGGGTCGCTCCAGCGACCTCGACATGGTCCTCGTGGAAGACATGGTCAGTCGCCGCCACGCGCGTATCGCGCTGCAGCAAGATCAGATCTGGATCGAAGACCTGGGCTCCACCAACGGGACCTTCGTCAACGGCGAGAAGATCAAGCGCGCCCGGCTGAAAGAGGGCGATCGCGTGCTCATCGGCACCAGCATCCTCAAGGTCATCGCCAGCGACGCGCCCAGCGAAGGCACCTCGCCGCGCCGGGATCTCGAGAGCTACGCCAACGAGCGCAAGGCCACGCAGACGCGCACCATGTCCGGGAGCATCGAAGAGGTGCCCCTCCCCGACCTCTTGCAGCTCTTCGGAACCTCGAAGAAAAACGGTGTACTCTACATCCGTACCGAAGAGGATACGGGCAAGATCTACATGCGCAAGGGGAACGTCTACTTCGCGGTCATCAACGACGTGACCGACGTTCCTCCGATGAAGAGCCTCTATCGGATGCTCGCCTGGTCCAAGGGCGTCTTCGATCTGGAGCCCCCGGATCCTACGGAGTTCCCCGGCGAAATCGACGTCACGGTGCAGGAGATCCTCATGGAGGGTCTGCGCCAGCTCGACGAGTTCAACGTCATCCGCGACAAGCTCCCGCCGCCCCACGCGCGGCTCATGATTCCCCAGCCGCTCGGACGGCCGCTCCGCGATCTCTCGAAGGAAGAGCTCGACGTGTTCCAGCTCGTGCTGAACGAGGGCTCGATGGAAGGCGTCTTCAACAAGAGCATCTCCACCGACCTCGACACCGGCAGTCTGCTGCAGAAGCTCCTGAAGGCCGGCTACATCGAGTCGGATTCCTGAAGTAGCGGCGATGGCGGCAGATAGAGCGAAACCGGTGGTGCTCATCACCGGAGCCTCGGCCGGTATCGGCAAGGCGCTGGCACTGGCCTGGGCCCGCGAGGGAGCGACGTTGGTCCTCATGGCGCGGCGCGAGGTGGAGCTGGAGGCAGTGGCGCGCGAGGTCGTGAACCTCGGTGGCCAAGCCTTCACCTTTGCCGGCGACGTGACCAAGGATGCGACGCGACGCGCGCTGGTGGACTTCGCCCTCGAGAAGGCCAAGCGCATCGACGTGCTGGTGAACAACGCGGGACGCGGGTTCTACGCGCCGGTGCGGAGCATCGCGGTGGCCGACCTCGAGCACGTGTTCGCGCTCAACGTGTTCGCGCCGCTGCACCTCACGCAGCTGTGCACCGATGCGCTGGCGCGTACGTCGGGCACGGTGGTGATGGTGTCGTCGGTGGCGGGCATCGCGGTGACGCCGACCCTGGGCGCCTACTCGGCCAGCAAGTTCGCGCTCGAAGCGCTGAGCATCGCCATGCGGGCGGAGCTCGCGCCCTCGGGGATTCACGTGCTGGTGGTGCGGCCTGGTCCGGTGGAGACGGAGTTCCGCGAGAACGCGCTGCGACGCGACGCGACCGGTCCCAGGGGCGACAAGCGGCAAGATCCCGCCGAGGTGGCCAAGCGCACGCTGAAGGCGGTGGCCCGCCACAAGGCGGTGCTGGAGACGAGCCTGTTCGTGCGCGCCGCGAGCTTCACCGCCCGCGTGCTTCCGGGTGCGCTGCGCATCTGGAACAACCGCCAAGCGCACCGCGAACACCTGTAGTCCCGAGTTTTCACGGGCGCCGCGCCAGGAGCTCGAGAAACTCGAAGAAATAAGAGTCATCCCGAGCGAAGCGAGGGACCCCCTCTGCCACGTCGCTGAACGAAGGGCCCAGCCGGACGCCGGCCTGTTTCGTATGATCGAAGCGAGGGGCCGTCTCGGGCGCACAAAAGAAGAAAGGCCCCGGTTTCCCGGAGCCTTCCTTTGCTTCAGTGAGGTGCTCTCAGAACCCGTTGAGGTCCGAGCGCGTGTCCCACATCATGCCGCGGACCACGTTGAGCACACCGATGTAGCGCTTGTACTCTTTCTGAGCGGCGGCGGCATCGTCGGCGCTGGCGTAGGTGCGGTACTGGCCTTCCTTGCCGGCCTCCCAGAGCGGACGGTGCGTGACGGCGTCGTACTTGGCGGTACCGTCGGCGTTCGTCTGGATGGCGTAGGCGCCGGCGAGGAGCATGTTCGCGTGCTGGATCATGCGGTGGCCGATGCCCTTGGGGCGGGAGAAGGTCCCGTTCTGGAGCTCGGTGCCGAGGATGTGCGCGGCCCAGAGGACCCCGCTGCCACCATTCTGGTCGACTTCGAAGAAGAATTCCTTCTCGTTGTCCGGGATGGTGAAGCCTTCGGAGGCGCCTTCGATCCACACCCGAGCAGAGCTCTGGAAGCTACGGCTTCCGTCGTCCTGGCCGAGATAGAGACCGTAGATGATGACCGGGACCTGCAGCTTGTAGCCGACGAGGGGGTCGAGGATCTTGGCGCCGGCCGGGTACTTGTAGTCGGCAGTGAGGACGTCCGGGTACTCGATGACCGAGGCCTTGTCCTTGGTGGCGCTGCCTACGGTGTAGGGAGCGAGCACGTCGGTGTCGTTGGCCATGGTACCGGCGATGAGGCGGTCGTAGGCGGCCGGGTAGATGCTGCGGAAGTTGAGCATCATGTTGCGACCGTCGACGTACGTGTCACGCGAGTAGTACACGTTCATCGGGGGGAAGAGAGCCGCGAGGCCAGCGATGGCGAGGGGCTTCTCCATGTACGTACCGAGGCGGTCGTGGAAGTTCTGGTAGTGGAACGAACCGCCCTTGATGGTGTTGAGGTCGTCGTCGATCCAGCGGCCGTCGAGGACGCTGACGCGGGTGGTCGACGTCTTGGGCTCGTTGAAGTCGGGGACTTCGAGGATCTCCTGGGTGCGACCCGGGACGCTGGCCTTCTGCGTGTAGTTGCCCGGCTGGACGCGGAGCATTGCACGCTCGAGGCTGTTGAACAGCACGTTGCTGGCGAGGACGTAGCCCTGACCCCAGTCCGCGGACAGGAGGGCCGGGTTCGCACCGACCGAGGGATACATCGCCGAGTACATGGTGATCTTGGAGGCAGAGAGCCAACCGATCGAGTGCATGCGGGAGAAGTAACGGTCCCAGATGCGACCACCACCGAAGATGGGGGCCGTCCAGCCGCGGCGACCGCGACGCCAGAAGTCCAGGATGTAGCGGTACTCGTAGAGCTTGGCGACGTTCACCGCGGCTTCGTAGACGTCGGCGCCGGCGTCGAAGCGAAGGTTGTGCGGGTAGGTGCTGTACTCGTCGGTACCGAAGCGGTACGGCCAGCGGATGCGGCCGTCGGCCGTCTTGTACAGGTTGCCCTGGATGCCGGGCTCGACTTCGCCGCTCTGGAGGTCGAGCACCGAGGCGTGGTCCTTCTCCGGGGGAGCGCAGATCTTGCCGTCGATGGCCGAGTAGTCCTCGCCGAGGTCGGCGCGGGGGTCACGGCAGCGGGAAGCATCGTAGAGGAGCTTCTCGGACTGCATGATGCGGGCGAGGGTCGTGTAGTGCGTGGGCTGAACCTGGTCGCCGCCACCGACGACGGCGTCGGTGCGCTTGACCCACCACTGCTCGCTGATGGGGCCGCGGGGCATGGTCTGGCCGGGGATCGCGTTGAGCGGGGCCACCTGACCGGCAACCTTGCTGCCGGGCTGGAAGGTCTCGACGGCGTTGCCGTACACGAACTTCATCATGGCGCGGTCGTAGGAACCGAGGCCGTGGAGGTCGGTGTTGAAGTCGTAGCCGTAGTCCATGATGGAGGAGTAGGCGTACTCTTCGATACCGGGGTGCGCAGTGGCGCCGGCGCCGTCCTCGTCCGGGGTGGACGGGTCGAGGTAGCGGGGACCCATGCAGGTGTCAGGGGAGCCGTCGGCGCGAGCCGCGGTACAGGCCTGAGCGGCTGCGCCGTCCTTGGTCCGGAGCTTCCAGTAGTTGGGGTGGAAGTTCACGGAGTCCCAGGAGCCCTGGAAGTTGTGGCGCATCGACATGGTGTGACCGACTTCGTGCTCGGTGACGGCCTTGTAGATGAGCTTGCGGAGCTCGAGGAACAGCCCGTTCGGGTCGTTGGCGAACTGCGCCTTGAAGCGGCGCGCGAGGCCTTCGAAGTGCGGGGCGTTGAACTCGTTGGTGCCGAACATGCACTCGCCGCGAGCTTCGAGGACCGCGTCCATCTTCTGGAAGAGGTTGGACATGGCCATCGGGTTGAGGCTGCCACCGAAGGGCGAGCTCACCTGCTGGGCGGTCTTGAGCAGCTTCTCGTCGTTCGCCGCGTTCTGGGTGATCGGAACGGGGATGGCGTTGTACTGCTGCCACTCGGTGGTGCCGGTGAGGTTCTGCTCCGTCTGCGAACCCTGGAGGCGCTGGGCCATGGAGTTCATCCGGGAGAGAGCCTCGGCCTGGCCGCCGAAGCCGGCGCGACCTTCGATGCCGCGGGCCGCGATGGCGCCCTGGACGGAAGCGAGGCGAGCGGTGGGCGACTGACCGTCGAGGTTCACGGCGCCGAGCTTGGAGAGCGTCTGGGAGACGTCCACGGCGGCGTGTGCCTTCTTGATCTGCTCCGGCGACATCGACGTCTTCACGGCGGCGTCGGTGGCCTTGCCGGCGAGGAAGTCGGCGTAGGGCTGGAACAGGTCCTGGTGGTAGGCGGTGCTCTGGAACTGGCCCAGGTCGCCGCTCACGTTCTGACCGAGAGCGTAGGCTTGCGGGTCGAGCTCGCCGTTGGCGACGCGAACGAGGTCGCGAGCCATGGTGGCGTAGCTGTCGAGGGACGCGCCGTAGATGTAGGCGGTGGACTGCACGACTTCGCCTGTGAGCGGGTCGGCGCCGTTGGGGCCGTAGCCGAGCGGAGCAGCCTTGAGGGGCTGGTCGACCCAGGCGATGAGGCTGTAGCGGAGGTCGCCTTCGCGAGCGATGGTGCCCTTGCCGCCGCAGTTCGGGTGGTCGGCGTCGGTGGCCGGGTTGTGGCAGAGCACCACCGCGGGGCCGTTCGAGGCCTTGGCGTTCTCGCCGTCGAAGAACTGAGCGTGGCAGGAGTCCTTGTCACCACCGCCGCGGCGGCACTCGACCTCGCGGCCGACGGCAATGGCGGTCACCATCGCGTCGTTCCACTGGTTGATGATGATCTGGTTGGTCTCCCAGAGGTCCTGCGGCATGTTGCGGGACACGAAGTAGGGAACTGCCTTCACTTCGCGCTTGGCGAGGGGAATCGTGCAGAGGCCCTTCTTGCCGTAGACTTCGCCGGCGTAGAGGTCGCAGCGCGAACCCGCGCCGTTCTTCTGCTCGCAGCTGGCGTCGCCGTTCTTGCGCGACGTCTCGGCGTCTTCGCCGGCCTGGGGTGCGTAGCACTCCTCCTGCGAGGCGTGGCTCTTCTTCCAGAGGTTGTGGCGGCCGACGAGGCGGTGCCACTGCTTGTCGAGGAGCTCGTACTGCCGCGAGAAGCCGTAGCGGTCGCGGTTGAAGGTGCCGAACATGGCCCACTTCGCGCTGTCCGTCTCCATGGCCTCGTAGTCGGTGTCGACCACGCGCTTGAAGGCGGTGCGGACCTGGATCTCCTGCTCGTTGCATTCCATCACGTCACTACCGGTGTAGTAGTTCATGATGGTGCAGGCGGGCAGGCCCTGGATACCGTAGAAGTTCTCGGTCTTCGCGGTCCACTTGGCCGTGATGTCCATGTAGCCCTTGTCCTGCTGATACACAGGAGCGCTGGGGCTCTTCGGGTCCTTCTCGTAGTAGCCGGTGGGCTGGAACTGGACCTCTCCGAAGATCTTGTCGAACCAGAAGAGACCTTCCGGATCGTTCACTTCGTTCTTGGACCAGTCGACGCGAATGTAGTCGCGCTCGTACCAGGGCCGCTCCATGTTCTCGACGACGACGTTGGTCTCTTCGCCGGTCGCCGGGTTGTAGTCGCGACGGATGTCGAACTGCCCGATGATGGGGTAGGAGGCGACGATGGTGCCGTCGTTCTTCTTCGGGTCTGCGCCCTTGCCGTCGGACCCCGAGACGAGCTCGTAGGAGCGGCGGGCGATGAGGTGATTCTCCTCGATGTCCCAGCGAACCCGCTTCAGCTCGTCCTGGAGACCAGGAAACGCGAAGCTGTTCGAGCGGCCGGTGTCGATGACCGTGTTCCGGATGTACCACTCGTAGGGTGCATCCTTGTTCGGTCCGACGAGATCGGCCTTCTTGATGTAGTCCGGCTGGACGCGATTGATCGGATCGGCTTCCGAGCAACCGACGCCACCGCCGGTCACTACGGCTAGCCCCAACAGAGCGATGAGTCCTGTACGACTCAGCCAACGATTACGCATCACTCTCTCCTTCGAACCTTGACGATGAACCATGGGAATTTATGGGGCTCAGAGGAGGGCCCTCCGGGGATACCGGAGAGCCCTGATTGAGCACGGGGGGCTTAGTTACAAGCCTCGCCGTTGGCGCAGGGGCTGAAGCCCAGGTAGTAGAGCGCGGAGCGCACTTGGTTGAGGAAGGCGACGTAGGTGCGGAGCTTCTCCACCGCTACGGCGTCCTTCACGTCGGCGGACGTGATGGGCACGCCTGCCTTGACCGGGCGACCGTTCAGGTACTTGGGACGCAGCTGCCCTGCGGCGCCGCCGGGAACCGCTTCCGAGTCGACGTTGTACGCCGCCAAGAGAAGCTCGTTCGCGTGCTGGATCATGCGGGCTCCGATGCCCTTGTCGACCAGCTTGGTGGCAATCGTCTCGGTACCGAAGGTACGGGAGTTCCACTCGTTGCCGTCGATGGGATCGTAGAAGGTGACCTTCTCCGCATCGGGGATACGAATCTGCTCCTGGCCGCCGGTGACCCAAACGCGGGTGCGCTGGATGAGCTCCATGTTGCTGTCGATGGGCTGGTACAGCATCATCAGCACCATGGTGGGGACCTTGACGCGGAAGCCGAGGACCGGGTCCACCAGGCGGGCCGAAGCCGGACGGGTGAGCTTGGCGGCATCGGTCTGCCAGAGCTGCATGGTCCGGATCGGACGCATGCCGGTGGAGTCGGGCTGGTCGTTGATGTCCACGTAGGGAGCGACGGTGTCGTAGTCGTCGGCCATGACGCCGGCGATGAGGCGGTCGAACCCTTGGGGAATCGCCGAACGGAAGCTGAACATCACGTTGCGGCCGTCGAGGTAGGTTTCACGGGCGACCGTCGAGAGCTGCGGACGGGCGTCGGTGAGGGCGATGGAGGCGTAGGGCTTCTCCAGGAAGCTACCGCTGCGGAATGCATAGGAGCGGTAGTCGAACTGCTTGGTGAGGTCGAACTGGTAGTCGACGTACCGCGCGTCGCCGGCGCCGAGGCTGAAGACCGGGTTCGAGGCCGGGGTTTCCGGATTCGAGTAGAGGTCGAACAGCTGACCGGGCTGGGCGTTCTTCACGTACGCACCGGGCTGCGGACGGAGGAGCGAGGCCGCCATGGCGTCGAACATGAGGGTGAGCGAGAGCTCGTTCGCCTGGTCGTCGTAGTTGGTGCCGGTGTTGAGACCACCGGTGCGGACGACGTCGGAGAGGCAGTTCCACTGGAGGGCCTGGATGCGGTCGAAGAAGCGACCGAACATCGAGCGACCCGCGTTACCGACGTTACGCTCGCGAGCGTTCTTTCGGTAGAAGTAGTCCAGGTACATCAGCTCGTAACGCTCGAGGATGTCCGTGGCCACCTCGAACATGTCCGCGCCGTTGTCGTAGTAGTAGTTGTGGAAGTAGGCGAGCTGACCGTTGGAGACCTTGTAGGGCCAGCGGTACTTGCCGTTCGCGGTGCCGGTCTGCTTGCCGTACTGGACGCGGAAGTCTTCCGGGAAGCCGCCCGACGGGAGCTCGGCAGCGGTGTCGCGGAGGAAGGCGTGATCCTTGTGGGGAAGCGCACAGACCATCCCGAGCTGACCGGTGCCGTTGCGGGCTTCTTCTTCGGTCTGCGGGCGGCAACGACGCTCGTCGAAGATGTTCATCATCTGGCCGAGCGAGGTGTAGTGCTTGATGAAGTCGTTGTCGCCGACGCCGCCGGGGGAGACGTACCAGGTGGACGCGTTCATCAGGGTGTTGGTGGGAAGGATGCGCTTCGCCACGGTGGCCGGCACGAGGCTGTACTTCTCGTCGTCGACGAGCTCGACCATGCGGGTGTAGATGAACTTCGCGGCCATCTTGTCCATGGGACCGAGCTTCGCGGAGTAGATGCTGTCGAACTTGTAGTCCATGACGGACGAGGACGAGTACGAGTCAGCCGAGTCGTGCTCCTTGCCGGGGGTCGTGCCGAGCTCGTCGGTGGTGACCGGGTCGAGCCAGCGGGGACCCATGCAGGTGTCGGGCGAGCCCTTGGCGCGGCCGGTGGCCGGGCAAGCGACGGAGTTGGACTTCTTGCCGTTGGCGCGAAGGATCCAGTACTCGGGCTCGAAGTTCGGAGAGTCCCAGGAGCCCGAGAAGTCGTGCTCCATGCTCATGAGGTGACCCATCTCGTGGAGGAGGGTGAACTCGTAGATGGGGGCGAGGAGCTCCTGGAAGATGAGCTTGCCGCGGACGATGCGGTCGATGGTCTGACCTTCGACACCGGCGAGCTTGGCGACGTCACCGGTGGCCGTCTGGCCGTCGGGGTAGCGCGCCTTCATCTTGGCGGAGTAGCCGGACATCCAGTTGAACGTCAGCATCTCCGGGCCCTGCAGCTTGCACATGTGCATGAGCTTGCGGCGTTCCATCTCGGTCGCCTCGAGCCGGGACATGCTGGGGGCGCTCATGCCGTCGAGGGGCGACATGTACTTCTTCACGTCGGCGTTGTCCGCGTACTGCGGGTCGATGCCGGCGCTGGAGAGCCACAGGTCGTTCATCATCTTGGGCTCGAAGCCGCCGGTGCGGAGCTTCTGCATCCGAGCGGCGAGCTTGGCGTCGTGCTCGTCGCGGGTCGCGAAGCCCTGGGCGCCGGCCTTGGACTGCTGGGCAACGTAGCCGTCGTAGGCCACGCGGCGTTCCGCCGGGTTCTTGGCCTTGGCGAGCGCGCCCTGGAAGCCCATCTGCGCGGAGAGGGCAGCGATCTGCGGAGCCACCGCCTCGATGCGCTCCTTGGCTTGCGCCGGGGTGGGCTGGGGCTTGGCGCCGTCCTTGAACTTGACCGCGAGGGCGTCGAGCTCCGGATTGACCTTGGGATCGTTGTCGTACTTGCCGGGCTCGTTGGCGTACCACTGCTGCATCACGCCGGCCGCGTACTCGCTGGGAGATACGTCGCCGTTGATGAGCATGATCTGGTCACGAGCGCGGGCGCTGTAGGTCTCGACGCTGGCGCCGAAAATATTGACCGTGGAGCCGATGTTCTCGCCGCTGATGGGGTCGCCGGACCAAACGATGACGCCGAGGGGGCGCTCGAAGGACGGGTTGTTCCACCAGGCGACCATGTGCTCGCGGATGTCGCCCTTGCGAACCCGCTTGCCCACCGGACCGCACTCCTTGTCGTCGCCGGTTTCGACCGGGTTGTGGCACATGACCACAGCGGCGGTCTCACCACGGTCGGCGAGGAGCTTCGGGGTGTCTTCCTTGGTGATGTCGATGTCACCGTCGAAGTACTGGCGGTGGCACTCGGAGCGCACCGCGTCGTCGTTGATGTCGCCCTTGTTTTCGGCGGCAGCGGCCTTGCGGCACTCGGACTCGCGAGCGTAGGAAGCGGCGCGGCTGAGGGCCGTGTTCCACTCCTTGATGGACTTCGCGGTGCTGGGGTACATCGCCGCCGGCATGGCCGGGTCGACGAAGAAGGCCACCGGACGCACGGTGCGATCCTTGTACGGCATCGCGCACTTGCCTGCGTTCAGGTCGCAGTACGAGTTCACGTTGACGCCGGCGCAGGTGGCATCGGCCGCAGCTTGCGTACGCTCGGCTTCGTTGCCGCAGTCGTTCGCAAGGTGAGACTTGCGCCACATGTTGTAGCGCATGATGTACGTGTGCCAGGTATCGTCGACGATGCCATAGTTGCGGTCGTAACCGCTACGGTCCATCACGAGGTTACCCATGATGTTGCCTTGCCACTGGGTGACTTCGGCAACCTCGTAGTCGGTGGACTTGTCGCCCACGGGGACCTTCCAGAAGGCCGTGCGGAGCGTCACTTCCTGGTCGTTGCACTCGATCGAAGGGTCGGCCGTATAGGTGCCCTGCGAGAGGTTGTAGTTGCGGAGGAAGCACGCCGGGAGGGCGTAGCCGTAGTAGTCGAGGGTCTGCGGACCAGCGACCCACCGCGAGGTGAGGTCGAAGTAGCCCTTGTGCAGATCGCTGAAGTCCGAGCGAGACTCTTCGCTGGCCTTGTCGCTCTCGGCGTAGCGGACGTTGCCCCACTTGAGGTCGCCGCTGAAGTCCTCCCACCAGAAGATCTGGTTCGGGTCGTCGGCGCGGTTCTGGCTCCAGTCGACGCGAATGAACTCGCGCTGGTTCCAGGGGCGATCGGTGGTGTTCTCCTCGATGACATTGCTGAGCTCGCCCGTTTGCGGGTTGTAGCCCTTGCGAATGTCGAAGTGCGAGGTGATCGCCCACTTGCCCACGATGGGGCCGTTGTTGATCTTGCCGCGGGGGCCGCCCTTCCCGTCGCTGTTCTTGATGTACTCATAGCCGTTGCGGGCAATGAGGTAGTCTTCCGTGACCTCGAAGCGGATGCGCCGCGTCAGGTCCTGGAGACCGTCGCTGAACCACGGGTTGGTGCGCTGCACCTCCGTGATCAAGCTACGCATGTAGAACTCGGGGGCGTCCTTCGGGTTCTGGAAGTCGCCGACGAGGTCGGACTTCTTGATCGCCAGAGGCTGGACTCGATTGATCTCGTCACGTTCCTGTGCGCAACCGGCAGCCGGTCCGGCCGCCAATCCCGCAACGAGAGCTGTGAGGGCCAATCGCCTCAACATTGCGCTACCCATCCGAATTCCTCCTTCAAAACGAACACCGCAACCGCACCCCCACGCGCGAAGAGCGTGGGGCCTTTGCGAGGGACTTGGCTGCTTACCTGCTGCAGCCAAGATTGCCAGCGAAAAGTGGGTCCACCCAGCACAAGGCAACTCGCGTGCCGTAGGCTCGGCGAGGGGGATCGCCGGCTTGTCTCGAAGAAAGCGCGAGAGGCGCGGGAATGGACCCGGGCGTCCGTTAGTCATCTAACGCGGGGACCGATCGCGATCGGCACCGCGCGATTCTTGCCAGGACGGACCTTCGCAACGAGGCTGGATTTTCCGTGGTGCGTGCCTGCCATGCACGGAGGGCTGGGCCGAGCGGTGCACCACGGTTCCTCGTTAGACCTTTCGCACAGGGACGAGTCGCAGTAACGTGGGCGCCGCATTCTCGAAATCGCGAAATCGCGAAATGAATCGCGCTTAGAACGAGGCCGCTGTGGACAGTGACTTGGCAGACGCCGTCGAAGGACTCAAAACCGTTCTCGAGCGCCGGAAGATCGACGCTACCTTCGCGAAGACCGAGAAGGACGTGGTGGAGGGGCTGAAGAAGCAGCTCCGCCTCCCGTCTCGCTACCGCGCCTTCCTCCTGGCGGCGAACCCAGTGAAGGTGGAGACCCACACGCCAGTAGAGCGGGTGCGGCTCATCCCGGCCGAGGAGCTGGTGAAGGCCCAGGACATGGTGAAGGCGCCGCCGGACGGGGGCTCGGTGCCCGCCGACTGGAAGCCGTCGTGGGTGGTCATCGGCGAGAGCTCGCTCCTCGGCGACCCGTATTTTCTCGATGTCTCCAAGCTCGACCCGGAAGGCGACTGCCCGGTCTACACGGCCATGAGCGGCCAGGAGCGGTGGAACCCCACCCTCGCGGCCTCGAGCTTCGCCCAGTTCCTGCGCATTCTCTCCACCGCCATGGAGATCGCTGCGGGCTTCGGCGACGCCATCATGGACGACGAAGACGAGGACAGCTTCCGCGAGGCCCTGGGCCCCAAGGTGAAGGTCATCGACGCCGCGGCGCTTCGCGCGGGGCACTGGACATGAGCGAGACCGCCTACGCCCGGTCCGGCTACCGCCCGTGCGAGATCGAGCACCGGTACGGCCCCAACGTGCACCTGCTCGACGACCCCCTGGCCTGGACCCAGCTGGCGCGCCTCTGCGCCCGCGACACGATGCAGCCGGAAGTCGGGCGCCTGGTGCGGGTGCTGTACGAGCGCCTGGCCGAGGTGGTCCTGGCAGCGGAGTTCCCGCGGACCCGCATCGACGTCCCCACGCGGATGGTCTCGCACCATCCGCAGGCGGTGTATCGCGGCCTGGCGATCCAGCCCAACACGAAGGCCGTAACGGTGGGCATCGCCCGAGCCGGCACCATGCCTTCGCAGATCGTCTACGAGCTGCTCAACGAGGTGCTCGATCCGGAGGGCGTTCGACAGGACCACCTGTTCATGTCCCGGGCAACCGACGCCGAGGGCCGGGTCATCGGCGCGACCTGGCACGACGCGAAGATCGGCCGCGACATGGAAGGCCGCATCTTGCTGGTGCCCGACCCCATGGGCGCCACCGGCTCCTCGATGATCAGCGCGCTCACCCACTACAAGACCAAGCTCCAGGGCACGCCCGAGCGCTGCATCGCGATGCACCTCATCGTGACGCCCGAGTTCATCAAGAACATGCTGGCGGCGCATCCGGACACGGTCATCTACGCGCTGCGGCTCGACCGCGGCCTCTCGGCGCCCGACGTTCTGCAGACGATCCCCGGCACCCGCTGGGACGAAGAGAAGGGCCTCGACGGCCACCAGTACATCGTCCCCGGCGCCGGCGGAGTGGGCGAGATCCTGAACAACGCCTGGGTGTAGAGAGCGAGAGAGGCTCGGGGCCTCAGGCTCCAGGGAGACTACGCTCCAGGGAGCCTGCGGCCTACAGGCTCAGGCCCCAGCTCGAAACGAGCAGATGCTGCGCATCCTCGGGCTCGCTGAGCCCGCGCCCACGCGGGTCGCTCAGGGTATTGGGCGAGCTAGAGCGAAGTGGATTCGGTCAAGACCGAGCGAGGCCAAGGAGGAGCGCGCGGAGCGAACTCCTGTTCGTGAGCACGTCCGACGCAGGCCCCGCGAAGGTATTGGCCGAATCCACCGCTCTAGTTGGTCTTGGGGTCTTCTGAGGCGAGCCGAACGGGCCCCTGATCTTGCGGGTACATGCCGCGCTTGTCGGCATAGAACGCGCGGATGACTTCCATGTCGGCCTTGATGTTGCCGGTGGGCATCATCATGGGGCCGAGCGCCGCACGCTTGGTGGGGAAGTCGAGGTAGCCGAGACAGATGGGAACCTTGGCGGCCACGGCGATGTGGTAAAAACCGCTCTTCCAGTGGGGTGCGGCGCTCCGGGTGCCTTCCGGCGGGACCGCCAGAATGAGCTTCTCGCGCTCGCGGAACAGCGACGCGAGGTGGTCGACCATGTTGTGCCGCGCGCGCCGGTCGACGCCGATGCCGCCGAGCGCTCGCATGAGCGCGCCGAAGGGGGGCTTGAAGAGCGTGTGCTTGCCGACCCAGTTGGGCCACACGCCGTACTCCACGCTGGCCAGGAGAAGGAGCACCAGATCCCAGTTGGTGGTGTGGGGCGCCGCGATGAGGACGTACTTCGCTTCTTTGGGCGCTTCGCCGACGATGCGCCAGCCGGCAGCGGCGAGCACCCGATGGGCGAGCGACTGCGCCAGGGTGCGCGACTGCGCGGAGCCCGTGGTGTGGTCTCCGGCATCGGTTGCGTCGCGGGTCACGTGGTGGGGAGGCGCGCTGGTGCTCACGCATGGAGTGTACTGCGCCGAGCTTCCACTGGCACGCGGCGAATCGCCCCGCCGATGCCGGATCTTTACGAGGCCTGCCGGGGGCCCTACCTTGCGGACGATGTACCTGTTCGACGTCGCTCCGGAAAGCGCCGAGCTCCTGTACCGAGGCATGCGCGCAGTGGCGCTGGCCGACGGCGCGGAAACCGCGAAGGAGCGCGCACTGCTCGAGGTGGCGCGGGAGGCGCTGGGACCCGGGCACCTGGCCGATGCGGCGGACGCCCTGGGTCCGCTCACGGAAGACGAGCTTTCTCAGGCCGCCGTGGGGCTGAGTGATCGCGATCGCGAGCGCATCGTGCAGGCGATGCTGTTCATGGCGCTCATGGACGGCGAAGGGAGCCCCGAAGAGGCGAAGCTGGTGAGCGACGTGGCGGCGCGCCTGCGGGTGAACGAGCCCCGGGTGAAGAACCTGGCGCAGCTGGCGAGCGGGCGCCTGGCGTTCATGCAGTGGGACCTCACGCGGCGTGGGTACGCGAAAGAGGAGCTCCTGCGCACGGCGAAGGAAGAGGGGCTCCGCGGTCTGTACCGCACCTTCGGCCCGCTGGTGGGCCTCGCCACCAATCACCAGACCGCCAAGCGCTACAACGACCTGGGCATGCTGCCGGAGGGCACGCTGGGGCGCGCCTACTGGCACTTCATCGTGGACAACAATCTCTCGTTTCCCGGCGAGTCGCACGCAGTGGCGGAGCGCGGCACCTGGCACGATCTCTCGCACGTGCTCGGCGGCTACCCCATCACGCCGGTGGGCGAGAGCACGGTGGTGGCGTTCATCGCCGGCTACCGCAAGGAAGACCCGTTCTTCTGGCTCTTCACCATCGCCCTGCAGTTCCAGGTGGGGCTGCGCATCTCGCCCTTCTCCCCGGGCGTGCGCGATCAGGTCGATCCGAAGGAGCTCATGCGACACCACGCTCGGGGCGCGGCGCTGCGTCGCGACATCTCCGAAGGGTGGGACTTCTGGGCCGACTTTCCCCGACCCCTCGCGGATCTGCGGAGGGAGCTCAACGTGCTGCCGCTGGAAGAGATCCGCCTATGAGCGGGAAGAAGCCCAAGCCCCCGCCGGTGGAGCGCGCCGACTTCGCGGGTTCCACGGTGGTGCTCTTCGACGGCATCTGCGGCATGTGCAACGCCACGGTGCAGTTCCTCCTGAAGCGCGATCGCCGCGGGGCGCTGGGATACGCGTCGCTCCAGAGCGACGTGGCCCACGAGGTCCTCGCACGGCACGGACGCGACGCGAGCGATCTCGACACCGTCTACGTCATCACCGGCTTCGATACCGCACAGGAGCAGGTCTTCGCGCGCTCGAACGCGGTGCTGCGCATGGTGGCGGCCCTGGGCGGCGTGTACCGCGCCATCATGGTGCTGCGCGTCGTGCCCGCCTTCGTTCGCGACTTCTTCTACGACCGCATCGCGAACAACCGCTACCGCATGTTCGGCAAGCGCGAGGCCTGCATGGTTCCATCGCCCGAGCACCGCGCACGCTTTCTGGCGGTTTGAGGGCAGCTTTGACTCGGCGCGTTTCCGCTATAATGGATACACGTCCGTTACGGTGGCGGCCTTCGAGGAGACGGGACTCACGGTCATCGGCACGCACTTCGGACGCATCGAGGATCTGCGCCCCGACAACACCACCAACCAGAACACCGATCAGCTGGGCTACACCGACGCCGGCATCGATCTCCAAACGGATCAGCCCTTTCTCGACGAGCCGCCGCGGTACCAGTTGCTGCAAGCCATCGTGGCCGCGGAGAGCGGCGGCGACAACTTCGTGGTGGATGCGCAGGCGGCGGCTGCGTACCTCGCGGGCGTCGACGCGCGCGACCACGAGCTCTTGACCACCGTGCCGGTGCGCTTTCACCGGAAGCAGAAGGCCTTCGAGCGCGAGGTGGTCTCACCGGTGCTGAGCCCGAGCGGTGCGCCCTTCGCGGTGCGCTTCTCGTATTTCACCATGGCGCCGCACCAGGTGCCCTTCCCCACCATGCGCGCCTGGTATCGGGCCTACAACCACTTCACGCGCATCGTCCGCGAGCCGGCTCATCAGTATCGATTCAGGCTCGCGCCGGGCGACTTCGTGCTCTACGACAATCGGCGCATGGTGCATGGCCGAAACAGCTTCCGCGGCCTGCGGTGGCTTCGCGGCGTGTACTTCGGGGTCGCCGCGGTGCCCTGAGCCTGGCTACTTCTGACAGACCAGCGCGCAGACGCTGCCACAGTCGTTGGCAGGCGACGCGCATTTGCATGTACCTTCCAGGCACTGCGAGCGCGGATCGACGCACTCGTCGCTCGACTTACAGGCCTGATGCAGCTGCGCGCGCACGAAGCATGCGCCGTTGCGACACCGCATTCCGGTGGGGCAAACCTTTCCGCACGCCCCGCAGTTGAGGGCGTCGGTGTCGAGGGCGACGCACTGGTGCGGCGCGCCGCAGTGGGCGCCCCTCTCGGCCAGACCGGAGCAACGCTGGCAGGTGTAGCCGTGACCGGTGCCGCTGCCGTCGCCGTTTCCTCCGCACACCTCGTCGTCGGCGCAGCGGATGCCGCAGCCGCCGCAGTCTTCGGGCTTGGCCGGGTCCACGCAGCGACCGCCGCACACACGATGTTGCGCCAGGGGCACTCGCACGCGCCGTCGCGACACGTAGCGCCCTGCGCACATTGCGACGCGTCGGTGCACGCACGCGCAAGCGGTCCGACGGGGCCGATGGATCCAGTGGGGCTCTGCGCCGGAGACGGACCACGCAGAGGTCGCCGCGACACGAGCGCCGAGGATTCCGGCGGCAGCTCCGTCCACGAGGCGGTGGCGCCAGAGACGGCGCGTACCATCGGCGGTGCCAGACGCGCGCGGCCGGCCGCGGTGAAGAGACTCCAGCCGAGCACCGCGACCCCCAGGGCTGCGCCGAGACCCCCGAGCGCCAGCGGCAAGCGCGACGGTGAAGAGCGAGAAGCGGGCGGGAGCGCTCGTGGCAAGGCGACCGCGGCCATCGGAGCCGACGACGGCGGACGCCAGGTCGCACCCTCGAGCGGCGAAGCGTCGACCCGCGGCGACGCGGCGGTTCGTTCCTCCGTCGCGGCCAACGGAAGGGGCAGTGCCTCGCCGCGGAGCGCATGCCGGAGGTAGCCTTCCAGCGCCGACGCCATGGCTGCGGCGTCGGCAAAGCGACCGTCGCGATCGCGGCAGAGCGCCCGATGCACGATGTCGGCGAAGATCGGATCCACCAGCATCCGCGACGACAGCCGGGGGATGGCGCCGGAGATGATGGACCGCAGCATCCCCGCGAGGGAGGGCTCGTCGATGGGCAACGCGCCGGAGCATGCACGATACATACAAACCGCGAGCGAGTAGAGATCGGTGCGCGGATCCAGCGGCTCTCCCGCGGCCTGCTCCGGAGACATGTACGGCAGTGTTCCCAGGAGCGTGCCTTCGCGGGTGAGCGCCTCCTGAGTGGACCCGAACAGCTTGGCAATGCCGAAGTCGAGGACCTTCACCACGTCGCCCAAGGTGGGCGACGGCACCACGAAGATGTTGTCGGGCTTGATGTCGCGATGGATGATCCCGGCGACGTGGGCCGCCGTCAGCGCCGAGAGCACCTGCACGGCCAAGGCGGCGACGCGCAGCGGAGGCAGCGGTGCCTCGCGTACGAGATCGCCGAGCGAGCGCCCCTCCAGGTACTCCATCACCAGGAACGGCGGCTCTCCCAGGTTCAACTGGAAGTCCGAGACCTGCACGATGTGGACGTGCGAAAGCGACGCCAGCACCTGCGCCTCCCGACGGAAGCGATCGAGGGTCTCGCCGTCGGTTGCGGCGGCGTGCAGGACCTTCACGGCGATTCGCCGACCGAGCGTGCTCTCGCGCGCCTCGTACACCGCACCCATGCCCCCGGCGCCGATTCGCCGGACGAGCAGATAGCGCCCACCGAGCGTGAGGCCGCTGAGGTCCGGAGAATCCATCGCGCCCAGTTTACCAGCAATCCCCGGGGCCTTGCCCCTTGCATCCGGGCCGGCTTTTTGTGGGCTCCCACCGGGTGCCGGGGCGTGTTACGGAAGCGTCATGAAACGCGCCTGGCTCCTGGTTCTCGCGGTCGGCTGCAGTAGCTCCTCGGCGGCGCCCACGTCCGACGCCGGCGCCGACGTCGAGGCACCGCTCCCGAAGCTGGGCCTGAGCGACGTCTCGGTGCTCTTGCCCATCCCGGCCTCGCCCGACGCGCCGGGCGCACTGGGGCCGACCTCGGCCGGGAGCCGCGGCGAGCTCTTACCGCAAGCGGTCTACGACAAGATCCCCAAGTTCGGGGTGAAGCCCGCGCAGGGGCTCGACTACGCCCGCATGCGCGTGGTGGCGGCACGCTTCGACGGCTGCTTTCCCGCGCCCGCCGGCTGCGAAGCGCAGGTGCGGCTGGTGATGCAACCGGTGACCGACAAGGGCACGACCCTCGACTCGGCCCTTCACCTCTTTTACCGCCTGAGCGAGGCCGAGCTCCCGGAGGTGGTGAAGGGGCTTCGGCGCCTGCGCGCGCTCGCGCCGGAAGTGAAGGACGCGCCGCTCGACGTGCACGCGGCGCTGGTGGCGCAGGGCCCCGAAGGCCCGTACGCGAAGGGGCTGGACGAGCTGCTGCTCCGCTACGCGGGTGAGGAGAACCTGAGCCGCATGACGTTCTTCCTTCGGGCGCCGCCGGTGAACGAAGAGTGGTTCTTCGGGGGATTCAACCGCGTGGGCGGCGTGCTCCAGACGATGGACATCGTGGGCGTGGGCAAGACCAACCAGCGGGTGAACCTCAGCAAGACCGACGGCTACCGCTACGAGCTGACGCCCGCGCCGACACTACCGGAGGACCTGGGCGTGCTCGCCGGAAGCGCCCAGGCCAAGGCCGCCACCGATGCGGAGCGCAGCGCGGCGCTGGGGGCGTTCCTGCGCATCGAGAATCCGGGAAAGTATGGCCCCGATCAGCTCTCCTGCGGCGGTTGCCACATGAGCACGTTCGTCACCGCGTTCGCGCGCACGGAGCTGAAGATGCCGGTCGACGCCCACCCCGACGCCTTCAAGTCCACCCGCGATCTCACGGTCCGCGGTGAGAGCGCGACCACCGCCTCGTCGCTCCGGGCCTTCGGCTGGTTCGACGCCCGGCCCATGATCGCCAATCGCGTGGTGTTCGAGTCGGCGCTGGTGGTGGACGACTTCGAGAAGCGCTTCCCGGCAAAGTGATGCGTCAATGTGGCTCGGCGGCGATGGCGCCTTGCAGATCGGCGCCGTAGCGAAGGAGGTCTGCGTGGAGCGCCCGCGGCTCCGCGCGGAGCGGCTCCAGGTTGGCACCGGACTTGGCGCGGCTGCCGAGAGCGGCGAGGCGATCGCGGAGGCGAAGCCGGCGGTCGTCGTAGGCCGGGCGCCGCGGGGCGCCATCCAGCGCTTCGGTGCAGAGTGCAACGACCGAGGCCCACACGCGCCTGTCGTCCTTGACCACGCTGCCGCCGAGGAGCTCGAGGTACACCCAGGTGGCGTCGAGCTTCTGCGCCAGCGGCCGCGCGTCCTCCGGCGCGTCGGCGGCGCCCACCGCGTCCAGGTACGCCACGAGATCGGCGCGCTCGGCGGGTGCGAGCTTGAGGCCGAAGGTGGTGTCGAAGAAGGCCACCACCTCGGCGAGGGTGGCGAACCGCCCATCGTGGAAGTACGGCGCCGTCTCTCCCAACCCTAGCAAGGTGGGCGTCTCGAAGGCGTCCTCGAAGCCGCTGGGCGCGGCCTGGGTCGCCACCGGAATGCGGTGCACCTGACCGTCGCGGAAGAACGACGAGGGCACGTGGCACGAGGCGCAGCTCCGGCCGTCGAAGCCTTCGCGCGGCTTCTTGAAGGCCAGCTCCCCGCGGCGGGCCGCAGCCGAGGTGCGCGCCGTGAGGCGGCTCTGGGCGTCGAGGTTGGCGTTGGGCAAGAAGTCGAAGTCGCGCATGTAGATGACCAGCGACGCCAGCTCGATCCAGTTGAGCGGCGCGCCTGCGAACTCGTTGACCACCACGCTCTGGGCGAAGTCGTAAAGCGATGCGGTGCGACCGTCGTGACCGAACGGCGCCGTGTAGCGCACGCCGCGAAGCGACGGGATGTCGATGGGGTTGTCGCGGTGATCGTCGGACTCCTTGCGGAAGAAGTCGGTCGACACGTCGACCAGCCCCGGATGCGTGGGCTTCTCGCCGGGGATCACGAACGCGCGGTTGCCGGCGCCGTTCGTGTGGCAGCTGTTGCACGAGATGCCCAGGGCCTGCGCCCGGGGGCCCAGCGTGCTCGGTGCGTGGAAGAGGAAGTCGCCGAGCAGGAGATCGGTTGCAACCTGCACGCGTTCCGGATTGTAGCCGGCGGGATCGTGGGCCAACGTACGGAGCAGGCGCGCGGGCTCGACCGAGGGCTTGGGCGGGGCGGTGGGC
>JABFRG010000574.1 GCA_013141295.1 Polyangiaceae bacterium | reverse complement strand
GGACAAGATCACGTTGCCCACGGCGGTACGCCACTCGCGATCGCGGGGCGCCATCAGCCACAATCGCGCAACCGCGTCGGCAACGAAGCAAGGCGTCGTGTTCGAAAGGACGTCCTCGGCGCGCGAGCCCAACGACTCGTCGACGAGACCCGCGAGCACGCGTTGGAGTGCATGGGTTAGTTCGGGAACCCTGCCGTACTCAGCACACCAGTCGCCAGCGCCGAGAAATACGGCGATCCCGGCGGCGATCGCGCATGCGTACTGGCTCTCGAACAGCGGCTCCGCGGGCTCGTCCCCGGACTCCGCACCCTCTGCCAGCCGGCGAACGATCAGCCACTGCTCCCACAGCTCTGCGAGCCGCTCTCGGCCCAGCTCCTCCCGCCCGTCAAGGATGTTGCGGCAGCGAGAGGGGAAAGCCATCAGCAGCATGCTGCGCTCAATCGCGACGCGTTCGGCGGCGCGGGCCTCTTGCGCCCGCAGTGTGGCAACGTTGACCAGCTGGACCCTCCCGTCCGACGTCTCGGCCAGCCTACAGTTTCGAAAGTTCAGGGCCATCGAGAGCTGTCGCCTCATCTCCCCGAATTCTCCCGTTCTCTCTGGATTTGCAGACCAAGCGTCGCAGCATCGATCGAAGTAGTCGCGCATTGCTGCGTGCTGAGTCATGAGCGCGACCGCCACAGTACGGAGGTCGGTAGCTCGATGCGGGAGGCCGTGGAACTCGTGCGCCAGCTGCACGAAGTGCGCGCCCTTCTCTGGCGCGCCGATCAAGAGGTGACCGCGCCCCTCCACCCGCTTCGCGATTTCCCACGAGTAGATCTCGGGAGCCGATAGCAAGGGCCGAAGCGGCCCCTCGAATAGCGAGGGTTCGCGCTTGCCGACCTCGCAGAGCACGCCGAGCAACGCGGTGCTCTCGGCTCTGCCGAACGCCATCGCGACCTCGGCCGAAACCTCCTGACCGTCGTCAAGGCGTTGGTAGAAGTACTTCTCGAGCGCCATCAGGGCGCTAGCAACCGCCGCTGGCGGCGTGCCCTGGCCAGCGCCCCACCTGTACACACGCTTGTTGCCCGGCACGAAGCGCGTGTCGCTGACGCCCAAGAGCGTCACACCCAACATCTGGTCGTCGTCGTCGTACCAGAAGCTCGACCCGCCGCGAGCGTCTTCTCGTGCGCGGACCGCTGCAAACTCGACGAGCTGAGCCACCAGCTCGAGGCCCTGCTCGAAGTTGTGACGCAGACATCCGAGGAAGGGGCCATGCAAGAACAATGGCGGACTCCACTCGAAGCGATACACCAGTCCAAGCTCTTCCGCGGCGATCGAGTGCTCCATCGGATCGTCCTCGGGGGCCTTGATTAGGTTTGCGAGCACAACTTGTCGCGCCACCGCGGGCCGCGCCCGGAAGAGATGCAGAGCACCTGGCCCATCGAGCACCGCCTTTTGGAGGCAGGCATCGACCGGATGCCGAGGTCCGTCGGGCCATGGCGCTCGCTCGGCACGGCTCCGTAGCCTCGGCCGGGTGGGACGTGGCGCCTCGGGGGCCGCCGCCAGTCGCTCGGAGCCGCGAAGGGCGATCGCCGTCGCGTCGTCGGGCCGTTCACTTGCGGCAGCGAGAGTGCACTTGTAGAAGCGCCCGCGGTCCTCGTCGTTGTTGTTGTCGTGGCGCGCACCGAGCGCCCGCCTTCCCAGCAATATGGCAAGGTCAGCCGCGTGCTCTCGCCCGACCGAACCCTTCTGGGGAAATGCTAGCCACATCTCTACTAGCCTCGCTACCTCATCGGGCGCCGCGGCCACCACGCGTGTACGATGCCCGTGAAGCAGCCTCAGCATCGGGAGCCACAGCGGCCAATATGGCTGGCGAAAGCTCGACCGAGCCGCGCCCGCGTCCATCCCGACCGACAATCCGATCTCGAGCATCTGGAGATCCGGGAGCGTCGCGAAGGCCAAGAAGCGCGCAAGCAAGCGTCGAAGTCGGCGACCACTTTCGACGAGAAGGTCCTCGAACACGAGCTCGAGAAGGTCGCCCGCATTCGGGGAGAAGACCGAGGCTTCCACGAGGACGTCTTGAACCATGAGCGACTGATCGAACGACGCGATGGCGGCGCGCCACTCCTCAAGACCGCCCGGCCGCTCGAGCATGTATGCACCCAGCAGACGGAGAGCCCGGTGCCAAAGAGGGGAATCGAGCCTGCCCCTCAGGAAGAGGGGCAACGAAGCCCTGTGATTGAGGAGAATACGAAGCCGGGTCCAGTCGCCGTAGAGATCGTGGGCGAACGCAATTCGATCACCGCTCAGCTGAACGCAGAGCTTGTCGCTCGCGAGCGACTGCAGGGGAACGAGATCGCTCGCCCCGAAGTCGTCTGCGGCCACCGAGAGCATGAGCGAATCGGCTTGCCGCGTCGCGAGCTCCCGAGCGACCCGCCCTCGTGCGATACCGTCTGGGCCGCGATCCACCTCCGCACTCCAAAACCACACGGCAACGCTCGATTCGCCGAGCCAGCTGGGCGAATCCGTGCCTCCCTCCGCCTCCAGCCGTCGCGCCACCAGGTCGAGTAGCTTCAAGTTGGTCAGCGCGACCCCGAGCTTGGGTTGCAAGAGCAGGGCGGCGACGGCCGGTATCGACTCTCCCACGACCTTGAGGTCCGCGAGAGCCGGCGGTGCCAGTTCGACCGTCGCCCAAGTCCCGCGGACCACAGCCTGGCGTCCGAGAGCCTGCGACACCCTCGGCCATTCCTGGGCCTGGCAAGCGACAACGACGCGCCATTGCGTTGCGCGGGGGGCCGGCCGCACCAGGTGGAGAAGTGCCGCTATGTTCCGAAAGGCCGCGTCGGCGTACAGCCGGTCCGCGCCGTCGAGGAGCAGGACCGGGCGGACGGAGGGTTCGGCAGCGAGCAGGTCCGCCAGATCGTGCTGAAGGCCGAGGCCAGCCAAGAAGTCGTCAATGTCGCGGCAATCGAGAGACTGAGCGGCCACCCACACTGTCCTCTCGCCGGCCGCGATGCGTGCCTCGAACAGGGCCCGCATGGCGGCGGACTTGCCCGCTCCGGACGGCCCGACCAGCGCAATCAGGTCGCTCGTTTCGAGCGCGCGTGTGAGCGCCAGGATGCCGGTCGGCCTCTGAATGTGGGCCCGACTCGCGATGCGGTCCCCAACCAACGACGCCTCACGCGCGGAGCGCGCCTCCAGCTTCTTCCAATCCGCGGTGTGGTCTGGGTGGTCGGCCAGTCGAACGCGGCCTCGTAGGCGGTCCACGAGCTGCAGCCTCGTGATGCTCCCGGCCAGTGGGCGGAGCTCGGCGGCGATGCTGCGGAGTGCAGCCCATGCAGCGTGGGCGTCGGGCGCTTCGCCGCCGTGAACGCAGCGGCGCAAGAGTGCCAGCGCCCGCTTCTGCGACTCTCCTCCCGTGTCCCCGAAGTCCATCTCTGCGAACCGGATCCGCTGCAGCAGGCGCGCGGTATCGACCTCCGTGGGCGAAACGGGAGCGGTCACGCTGGCCGGGCACTCGAAGCTCCGGAAGAGATGCCGCTGGTGCTCGCTCGCCCAGTTGGGGGTCGCAATTCGGCCCGGAAATAGCTCGGGGTCGTTCTCTCGAGCCTTGCCCAGCAGCCCGGACACTGATGCATGGGCCGCCGCAGATAACGGGCCGGTGACCAGTCCGATGAAGTCGGAATCGGGCAGGAGGAGCGTCGACCCCAGGTGAAGCCATTGCTCCCACGCGCATGCGACGAAGTCGCTCGGCGCGCAGCTCGCCGTGAACTGTTGATTGCTCTTGATGGAGAGAGCGAACCGATGCTGCCCGACTGCGGTCGCTGTGGTCACCAAGGCGTCATCGAGAAACCAACCGTCGACGCGCGTCTGGAAATCCACGCGTACCGGAGGGCCCAAGGCGACGTCGAAGGGCGGCTCATCCGCCAACATGCAAGCGAGGAACCAGGCGCAGACGTCGTCCTCGAAGACGAAGCCCCCCCCGCCGGTGTTCTTTGGCGGCGCAACGCTAGCCGCCAAAGATGACTCGCCGGCCCGGGCCTGGGCGACAGTTCGCCCTCACGACGAAGCACCCGCATCAGCACGTGCGAACTGAGCCCGAACAACACGTGGTGCGCGCAGACTAAGGAATCGCATAGCTCTCGCCGCCGGCGCCCTTGGCACCATCGTTCGTGCCGGGAATGCCGCCCTTTCCGCCCTCGCCGGGGGCACCGGGTGTGAAGCTGAATTGCCCTTCGGGCTTGGTGCCCTGGTAGGCGATACCGACGGACAGACCGCCCGCG
>JABFRG010000193.1 GCA_013141295.1 Polyangiaceae bacterium | reverse complement strand
GGTCACGATCTCCCAGCGTATCATGCGCAACCCCCGCCGCCATCCCACGAGCGAGGCTCCCCGTCGCTCCGGAGGCGCGAGGCTCCCCGCTCGCGCCGCGGCGGTGATACGGTGCGGCGCCATGCGTGGCTCCTCGCTCCTCCTTCTCGGGCTGCTCGGCCTCCTCGCATGCGCGCGTGGCAACGGTAGCGCTGCGTCCGATGCGGCACCTGCGTCATCCGACACCGGCGCCACGGCCCCGTCGGACCTCAAGGACTACGCCCGCGCGGAAGAGCTCCGGCGCTCCGCCGACATTCCCGAGGACGTGTTCACGAGCGCGGACCTCCAGAAGCGAAGGCGCGCGGCCCGAGCCCTGGCGCGCATCGCCGACACCCGGGCCGCCGAGACGCTCGCCGCGGGCCTGCACTCCAGCGACGCCGAGACCCTCACCTGGTCCGCGTACGGCCTCGGGTACGCGTGCAAGGGTCGCGAAGAGAAGCACATCCGCGCGCTCGTGGCCCGGAGCCTCACCCTCGACGTGGCGGACGCGCCGCCCTTCACGCCGCGCCTCGCACTCGTCCGCGCCATCGCCCGGTGTGGCACGCCGCTCGCCGAGACGGTGCTCACCCGGTGGCTCGTGGAGCCGGCATTTCGCGAGGCCGCCGCGGTGGGCCTGGGCGATCTCGCGGTGCGACAGAAGGGCCTGGGCGCCGATGCCATGACCGCGCTCCTCGATGCGGCACCGGGCGACGCGACCCATCCGCCCCTGGATCTCGCGCTCTACCCCATCTCGCGTTCGAAGGTCGACCCGACCTTCGCGGAGCGCATTCTCACGGTGGCCCAGGGCGCGCTGGCGCGGACCGGCGACGCACGCATCTTCGCGGTGCGGGCTCTCTCTCGCGGGAGCTTTCCCCCGGCGGGAAAGAGCGGCGGCACGCCCCAGGCTGCGAAGGTCATCGCCGAGGTGGTCGGCTCTTCCGCCTTCACCCTCGAGGAACGCGCCGAGGCCGCGCGTGCGCTCGGACAGCTGGGCGAGAGCGGCAAATCCGAGGCTGCGGATCTGCTCCCCAAGGTCGCTCCCGGCAAGGACCCATTCGCCATCGGCGCCCTCGGCGGCGCGACCTTCGGCATCGTGGCGTCGCTGCTGAACGTGCTCGCCGAAGAGCCGCCCAAGAGCGCCGAGCCGATGCTCTTCGCGCTCGCCGATCTCTCGGCCCCTGGCGATCCGCCGCCCACGCTGAAACGTCGGGTGGCCATGCTTCGCTGCGGCGCAGCCCTGGCGCTGGCCCGTGGGAGCTTCGAGACCGACGTCCTCCAGAAGTGCGACACCAAGGGAACGGAGATCTGGGAGCGCGCACGGCTCGCCTCGCTCGTGCGCCGGCCGCTGCTGAAGGAGCGCAAGACCGCCTGGACCGAGCTCGCCCACAGCACCCACGTGCGCGTGCGCGAGGCCGCCATCGAGGCGCTCGAAGGGCACCCGGAGCTCGACGCCGCGGGCCGCACCGAGCTGGCCGCTGCGCTGGAGGCCAAGGAACCGGGCATGGTGGCGACCGCCGCCGAGGTCCTCTTCAAGCACCCGACGCTGGCCTTCGCCCTGGCCGATCGCGAGCGCAAGGCGGCCCTCGATCCCCACGCGCCTCCGCCCACGGCCAACCCCGAGAAGGAGCTCGACGCCAAGATCGCCAAGGCGCTTCGGGGGAGCCTCGGACGCGCCTGGAGCGAAGATCTGGTGGAGACCCGCGCGCTCTTGCTCGATGCCGCTGCGGCGCTTCACCTGGCCGAGGCCAAACCCGCGGCGCTACGGGCGTGCAAGGATCCCAACGTCACCATGCGCCTCCGGGCCGACGCGGCGCTCCGGGCCCTCGGCGAGAAAGATGGAAAGTGCACGTATCCCGGCGACGCGCGCAACGTCGACCTCCCGGCGCCGCCGCCCAAGAACACCAAGCTCACCTTCGTGACCGACTCCGGGGAGCTGGGCATCGTGCTGGAGCCGGAGCTGGCGCCGGTCACCACTGCGCGCATCCTGGCGCTGGCGAAATCGGGCTTCTACAAGGGCGTCTCCGTACACCGGGTGGTACCTGCGTTCGTGGTGCAGTTCGGCGATCCCGGCGGCGACGGCTACGGTGGTTCGGGGACGCTGCTCCGCTGCGAGACCTCGCCGGTGCCCTTCGGCCCCCGATCGGTGGGCATCGCCCTGGCGGGCCGCGATACCGGCTCCAGCCAGCTCTTCGTGACACTCACCCGCACCCCGCACCTCGACGGGGAGTACACCTGGGTAGGGCACGCCGAGGGGGATTGGTCGTCGGTGGCCGAGGACGACGTCATCTCCGACGTGAAGATCGCCGAGTAGGTTCTCTGGCCACTGCCCCTCCCTATCGCGGCCGGGCGATGGTAGACAGGAAAGCGATGCTCCTCGCCATCGACGTCGGCAACACCAACATCGTCTACGGGCTCTTCGACGGAGACGCGCTCGTTCACCAGTTTCGCGTCGAGAGCGGTCGCGGGCGCACCGCCGACGAGTACGCGGTGGTCCTCCGGCAGCTGCTCCTCATGACCGGCATCGAGCCAGCGCAGGTGACCGACGCCATCGTCGCCAGCGTGGTGCCCTCCCTCACCGAGCCCATGGTCGCCCTGGTGAAGCGCGCCTTCAAACGCGAGGCGCTGGTGGTCGGCCCGGGCATCAAGACCGGCATGCCGATTCTCTACGAGAACCCCAAGGAGGTCGGCGCCGACCGCATCGTCAACGCGGTGGCCGCCTACGAACGGGTCAAGGGCGCGCTCATCGTGGTCGACTTCGGCACCGCCACCACCTTCGACTGCGTCACGCCCAAGGGCGAGTACCTCGGTGGGGTCATCGCGCCCGGCGTGCAGATCAGCGCCGACGCACTCTTCGCCCGAGCTGCGAAGCTTCCCCGCGTGGAGATCGCCAAGCCGCCGAAGGTCGTCGGGCGGAACACGTTGCACTCGATGCAGTCGGGCATCGTCTTCGGCTACGTGGGCCTGGTCGACGGTATCGTGAAGCGCCTGGTCGACGAGCTCGGCTACGAGTGCCGGGTGCTCGCCACCGGCGGTCTCGCGCGGCTCATCGCGCCGCTCTCGTCGTCGATTCAAGACGTGGACGACGAGCTCACGCTGCGCGGCCTCTTCATCCTGTACGAGCGCAACAAGGTCGCATGACCGAGCCGGCGCGTCCGCGAGGGATGGGCGCGCTCTCGCTGGCCGCCTGGGTGGTGGCCGCGCTGCTCCTCTCGCTCACCGTGGGCCTGGTGTGGGGCACCGAAGACACGTCGGTCGCGCGCGCATTCTCCGATGCCACGTCGCTCGATCGCCTCATCCTGCTGCACGTCCGCTTGCCTCGGGCACTGCTCGCCATCGTCGCGGGCGCGGCGCTCTCCGGCTCCGGCGTCGCGCTCCAGTCGGTGCTGCGCAACCCTCTCGCGGAGCCGTATATTCTGGGCGTTTCCGGCGGTGCCGCGCTGGGCGCCACGCTCGCGTTGCTCTTCGGCCTGGGCACCGTGGCCTGGCTCGGCGCCATGCTCCTTCCGGTGTGCGCGCTGGCCGGCGGGCTCCTCGCGACGTTCCTGGTGCTCGGCATCACGCGCCGGGGTCACGGTCGGGGCGCAGAGCTGCTCCTCGCAGGCGTGGTCCTCAACGCCATCGCCTCCGGGGCCATCACGTTCATCAAGACCGTCATCAGCGCCGCCAAGGCCCAGGAGCTCCTGTTCTGGCTCACCGGCTTTCTCGACGTGCCCTCCACCCCTTCGCTGGTGGCGCTCGCGGTGTACGTCGCGCTGGGCCTCGGTCTCCTGGCCTACGACGCGCCGCGCCTGAACTTGCTGGCCCTGGGCGACGAGTCCGCCGCAGCGCTGGGCGTCGACGTGCAACGGCTCACGGTGCGGGTGCTGGTGGCCTGCTCGTTGCTCACCGGGGCGGTGGTGAGCATGACCGGGCTCATCGGCTTCGTGGGGCTGGTGGTTCCCCACGCCCTCCGTCGCGTGATGGGGCCCGACGTGCGCAGGTTGTTGCCCCTCTCGGCGGCCTTCGGCGGCGTGCTGCTGGTGCTGTGCGACGCCGCCAGCCGCTCCATGTTCCGTGTATTCCACACGGAGCCGCCGGTGGGCGCCATCACCGCGCTGGTGGGTGGGCCGGTCTTCCTGGCGCTGCTCTATCGAAGGAGAAGCCGATGAAACGTGGGCGATCGACATGGGCATGGTTGGCGCTCGGGCTCGCGGCGTGCGCATCGCTGCCGCCTTCGGCCGTACCGCCGCCGCGCGTCGCAGCCCCTTCC
>JABFRG010000666.1 GCA_013141295.1 Polyangiaceae bacterium | reverse complement strand
CTGGTAGACCGCGCGGCCTTCGTGCACCGGCACCAGATCGGCGATGCCGTAGGGCCCGGTGAGCGCCGCGTCGCGCACGTCGGTGGCCACCGGCACGCGCCACACGTCACCGGTGCGGAAGCTCGAGAGGTAGCTCGAGTCCTCCTCGGTGAAGAAGTTGATGCTGTTGAGGAGGAGCAGCGGCCACGCGATGCGCAGCGGCAAGTCGCTGTCGCGGGGATCGAAGCCGATGGCCACGAACTTGTAGCCGCCGCGGGTTCCGGTCACCAGGATGGGGCCTTCCGACGAGGCGCCCACGATGCGGTCGGAGATCTCCGGCGTGAGCTTGTGGCCGCGCGCGATGTTCACGTCGTCGAGGGCAGTGAAGCGCACGATGGGGTGCTTGCGGTCGATCTTGTCGAAGCCCGGCTGGACGATCTCGTCGCCGACCTTCACCGGCGAGCCGGGCCCCCGCGGGTCGATGTAGATGGCGTTGGCGCGGGGCATCTCCGCCGGCGTGATGGCGTCGAAGAGCAGCACGTCGTAGGCCTTGGCCTTGGCGGCGTAGGTGGCCAGATACTGCTTGGGGCTCACCAGCTCGACGTCGAGGTACTCGTCGAGGAGGAGCGCGGCTTCGAGGTAGGTGTTGCCGGCGGTGACCACCAGGATCTTCGCGCGGCGCCGCTCGGGCAGGAGCGCGAACGCGTGATCGTCGGCGGGCAACACGTCGATCGAGGTCCCCAGCGGCCGGAGCTTCGCTTCGAGGGTACGGCTGGCGCCGGAGAGGTTCGGGTAGAAGCGCGGCAAGCGCTCGCCGGGCTTGAGGCGCAGCTTGGTGAGGTCCACCACCTGGCCGTCGCCCAGGAGCGAGAGCTCGATGTCCTCGGTCTCCGGGCCGGTGTTGGTGACCTCGAGCATCACCTCGTAGCGGCTCTTGTCGAGCGGATAGCGGCGCACCGAGAACTGCGTGACGCCGACGTTGCGCTTCCCCTCCCCCACCGCCACGTACGAGACCTTGATGTCGCCCACGTGCACCGGGCCGGAAGAGTCCACCGCCGGCGCCAGGCCGCCGTCGGAGACCACGACGATCTCGGGGTTCTCCACGCCGCGCAGCGTATCGGTGGCGAAGCGGAGCGCCCGGGCGAAGTCGGCGCGCGTATCGGTGGGGCGAATCTCCGCGAGCTCGCGCTCCAGCTCGGCGGTGTCTCCGCTCATGGGGCCGAGCGGCGTGGTGGTGGCGTCCATCTGCGCGATGAGCATGCGGTCGGCGCCGCCGAGGCCGCGGATGAGCGTCTTCACCTCGTCCTTGGCCTTGTCGGCGCGGGTGGGCAGCACATCCGTCGCCTGCATCGATGCGCTGGCGTCCACCAGGACCACCAGCGTGCGGCCCTTGATGAGCGCGGCGCGCGCCCGGGGATCGCCCAGCGCCAGCACCAGAAGCGCCAGAATGGCCAGCTGCACCAGCAGCGAGAGGAGCCGCTTCAGCTTCGAGAACAGGGACGTGGCGTCCTTGTCCTTGAGGATGCGCATCCACAGCGGCGCGAACGGCACCGCGAAGGTGCGGCGCCGGAGCTTGAGGATGTAGAGTGCAATCATCGCCGCGGCGGCGACGCCGAAGATGGCGAAGAGCTGGGTCGCAGTGAGGCCGGCGAAGATCATCGCAAGAAGCCTCCACGTCGAAAGACGCGCAAAATGAGCTCGTCGAAGGGGATGGTCACTTCGGCGCGAATATACGGGACGGTGCGACCGGAGCAGAAGCGCTCGATCTCCACCAGGTAGGCCTCGTAGGCCTCCTTGTAACGCTTGAGCACGCCGGCGGTCACGGTCACCTCGCGCTCGACGCCGGTCTCGCAGTCGTAGAGCAGGACGTCACCGGCCAGCTCGGGGGTCTTCTCGCGCTCGTCGGTGACGTGAATCACGAACGGGTCGAACTTGTTGTAGCGGAGCACGTTGATGCCGCGCTCGAAGCCTTCGGGATCGTAGAGGTCCGAGATGAGCACCGCCAGGCCGCGGCGCTTGTTCTGGGCTACGAACGACTTGAGCGTGGCCTCGAGCGAGGTGCGCCCCTCCGGCGGGAGCTCGCGCAGGAAGCGGAACACCTTGAAGATGCGCGCCTTGCCCCGGGTCTCGGGCATGCGGCCGCTGAGGTGATCGCTGGCTCCGACGATGGCCACGCGGTCGAGGTTGGCGAGCCCCACGTAGGCCAGCGCCGCCGCCACCTTCTTGGCATAGCGAAACTTGTCGCCGTTGCCGTAGCTCATGGAAACGCTCTGATCGACGATGAAGTAGATGGGGAGATCTTCTTCTTCCTCGAAGAGGCGAACGAGCAGGCGGTCGAACTTCTGGTAGACGCCCCAGTCGAGGTAGCGAAAGTCGTCGCCCGGCTGGTAGTCGCGGTGGTCGGCGAACTCGATGCCGCTGCCGCTCTTCTTGGTGCGCCGCTCGGCGCGCATGCGCCCGGCGAACACACGACGGCTCACCAGCGCGAGGTAGTCGAGCTTGCGCTGGAACTCGTCGTCGAAGAGGTCTTCATCCTTGGCGCCCGAACCCTGGGGCGCGCGGGAGAAAATGCGGTCAAGCAGTCCCAACGGCACGCTCCGTGCGGTCCGCCTTGGAGGCGCCCACCGCGGTTTCGGGCACTGCCTTGAGGATCGCGTCGAGCACCTGATCGGTCTTGATGCCCTCGGCCTCGCCTTCGAAGTTGAGGAGCACGCGGTGGCGGAGCGCCGGGTGGGTGACGGCGCGCACGTCGTCGATGCTGGCAGCGAAGCGACCCTCGAAGAGGGCGCGGATCTTGGCGGTGAGGAGCACCGACTGGGCGCCGCGCGGCGAGGCGCCGAAGCGCACGAAGCGCTTCACCATGTCGGGCGTCTCCGGGCCGTCCGGATGGGTCGCCTGGATGACGCGAATCGCGTAGTCCTGCACATGCCTGGCCACCGGCACGCGGCGCACCAGCGCTTGCATCTGAAGAATCTCCGCATGGTTCACCACCGCCTGCAGGGGCTCGCCCTTGGCGCCGGTAGTCATGTCGAGAATCTCGTGGAGCTCCTGGCGATCCGGGAACGGCACGTGGAGCTTGAAGAGGAACCGGTCGAGCTGGGCTTCCGGCAGCGGATAGGTGCCTTCCATCTCCAACGGGTTCTGGGTGGCGAGCACCACGAACGGCTCGTCGAGCGTATAGGTGCGCTTGCCCACCGAGACGCGGTGCTCGGCCATGGCCTCGAGGAGCGCGCTCTGGGTCTTGGGGGTGGCGCGGTTCACTTCGTCGGCCAGCACGATGTTGGCGAAGATGGGGCCCTTGCGGAACTCGAACACCTTGCCGCCGGCCTGGTTCTCGTCGATGACGGTGGTGCCCAGGATGTCGGCCGGCATGAGATCCGGTGTAAACTGCACGCGAGAGAACGAGAGGCTGAGCGTCTCCGCCAGCGCGCGCACCAGCATGGTCTTGCCGAGACCCGGCACGCCTTCGAGGAGCGCGTGGCCGCCGGCGAGCATGCAGCTCACCACGCCGTCGATGACGGTGCGATTCCCGACGATGGCCTTGCCGATCTCCTTCCGCAGCGCCTCGATGTGGCGCTGAAACTCCCGGACTTCTTCCCGCACCGCGTCGGTCTCACTCATACTTGCTCTCTTTCCGATCGTTCACGCGTGAAAGGTTTCAGTGCTTCGGTGCCGGCGCGACCGGAACCGGCGGCGGTGGCGCGAGCTCCGGTGCTCCCGGCGCTACCGCGGCGCCCGGCTCTCCGTCGCGCGGACGAATGAGCTGGAAGTAGCGGCGGACGTAGAAGCGATAGCCGCCGGGGATCTCGTCCTTGTTCAGGGCCTCTTCCGCCACCGTGTGGTACTCGCGGTACACCTTCTTGTAGCCGCGCGACGCGAAGCCGCGCTCGGCGGCGCCCTGAATGACCTCGCTGCGCGAGCTGCCCTGTCCGGTGTCCTGGCCGGCGATCTGCGAGTCCTGCACGCCGGCTTTGATGGAGCTGGCTGCACCCTGCATCTTGTCGTCGTGGCCATGGCCGGCGCCCTGACCGCCGGGATCGCCACCTTGGCCACCCTGGCCCTGGCCGCCTTGGCCCTGACCTTGGCCCTGTCCCTGACCTTGGCCGCCCTTGGAGAGGAGTAGGAGCTTCTCGCCGTTGGGCCCCATGACCCACATTTCGCCTTGCTTGCCGGCGGGCGTCTGACCGCCCTGGCCGCCTTGGCCTTGGCCGCCCTGACCGCCCTGGCCTTGCTGCCCTTGGCCTTGCTGACCCTGGCCCTGTTGACCCTGGCCCTGTTGACCCTGGCCCTGCTG
>JABFRG010000076.1 GCA_013141295.1 Polyangiaceae bacterium | reverse complement strand
GTGCAGGCCTGCGACCACGTGGAAGAAGCGAACTTTCCCGCGGAGACGCTGGGCAAGCACTACGTGGTCACGCGGCCCACCAGCCCGCGCACCGACGCCGGGCACGTGGTGCGCATCTACGGCAACATCGACGGCACCACCCTCTCGTACCAGCCTTCGCGGCCGGGCTCGTGCCCTGCGACCATCAACGCCGGTCAGGTGGTCGACTGCGGCGAGGTGGGCATCGACTTCGAGGTCATCGGCTCCGCGGAGTTCGGCGTGGCCACGTTCATGCTCGGGGGCGAGAGGGTGGACCCGGGCGCCGACGAGCCGCTCGGCGATCCGTCGCAGAGCTTCGCCGTCACCGTGGAGCAGTTCCGGAAGAAGTACGTGTTCCTCGCGCCCACCGACTACAAGAACAACTACGTCGACATCGTGGCCCCGCGCGGCACCACCATCACCCTCGACGGCCAGGACATCTCCGCCACCCTCAAGGCCCTGGGCGGCACCGAGTACTTCATCGGTCGCGCGCGGCTGGGCGTGGGCCAAGACGGCGCCCACCTGCTCGAGTCGTCCAATCCAGTGGGCATCCAGGTGCTCGGCTACGGCGAGAACACGACGTATCAGTATCCGGGAGGCCTCAACCTCGGCACCATCGCCGCCCCGCCGCCCAAGTAGTCGGTCCGCGCGCAGCTGTACGCGCGCGCCGGAAGCCGGCAGTATGCGCGCATGATCGTGGTCCACCACCTGAATGCTTCGCGCTCGCAACGGGTTCTTTGGCTGCTGGAGGAGCTCGGCCTCGAGTACGAGGTGAAGAAGTACCAGCGGAACGCCAAGACCATGCTGGCGCCGCCGGAGCTGCGCGCGGTGCACCCGCTGGGCAAGTCGCCGGTGGTCACCGACGGCGACCGCACACTGGCCGAGTCGGGCGCCATCCTCGAGTACCTGGTCGACACCTACGGCAACGGCCGCTTTCGCCCGCCGCCGGGCACGGACGAGCGCCTGCGGTACACGTACTGGATGCACTATGCAGAGGGTTCGGCGATGCCCCCGCTCTTGCTCCGGCTGGTGGCGAGCCGTATCGCCTCGGCGCCGGTGCCGTTCTTCATCCGCCCCATCACCAAGCAGATCGCCGGCAAGCTCGAGTCGAGCTTCATCGGCCCTCAGATCGAGACGCACTTCGACTTCATCGAGGCGGAGCTGGGCAAGAGCGCCTGGTTCGCCGGCGAGGAGCTCACCGCCGCCGACGTGCAAATGAGCTTCCCGCTGGAGGCGGCCGTGGCGCGAGGCAACATCGCCGCGACCCGGCCTCGGATTCGCGCGTTCGTGGAGAAGATTCGCGCGCGGCCGGCCTACCAGCGCGCAGAAGCCACCGGCGGCCCTTTCGCGCTCCCCTGAAAAACGTCTGCATTCCCGTGGACCTCTGGGGAGACCTCGCCTAGGTAGGTCCTCTTCCCCTTTGGCCCAACTCTTTCCCCCTTCCGGTCGCCGCTCTTCCACATGCTGACTCCACGCTGGATAGCCCCGGCAGACGCCCCCATCGTCGCCATCGAGTCGACCCCCGAAGGCGGCGTCGCGTCGCTCTCCGAGGATGGCCGGGTGGCCCTCCTCGATGCGAGCGGCCAGGTGAAGAGCCACTTCGACCTCCCCCGCGGCCCCAAGGTCGATCACGGCGACGCGACGACCTTCGAGGTCCCCACCGCCGTGCAGAGCGCGGGCGCCAAGGGCTGGGTGGTGGCGTACTCCCACCAGGACCACCTGCTGCGCGTGGCCGGCGCGGAGAAGAGCGTGCTCGCCAAGCACCCGAGCGCGGTGGCCGCCATGCGCGTCTCGGGCGAACAGGTGGCCGTCGCGAGGTTCGATGGTCTCGAGCTTTGGACGCTCGCGGGGCAATGCCGCTGGCAACACGAAGGCGGACCCTTCGTGGCCGTCACCGTGGTGGGGAAGACGCTGGTCGGCCTGAAGGCCGATGGCGAGCTCGTGTTCCTTTCCATGATGAACGGCTCGCTCACCGGCCGACTGAAGCTCGAAGTGACCGAAGCCGCCTACACCTGGCACCTGGCTGCCATCGAGGGCAACCGCTTCGCGCTGGGCCTCGGCGAGTGGCTGGTCATCGTCGACGCCGCCAAAGAGAAGGTGTTCCGCCGGACACGCATGCGGGGGAAGGTCTCGGCCCTGGCAGCGAGCGATCGACGGGTCGTCGTAGGGCTCGAGGACGGCTGGGTTCAGATGGTCGACCCGCTCACCGGCGAGGCGCGCGGCGCCCTGGAAGTACACCGCACGCCGGTACGCGGGGTCGCGCTCGCGAAGGGTGTATTCTTCACGAGCTCGGGAAACGAGGTCCGCGCCTGGGACGAAGCGCTCCTCTCCGGCGCGCCGGTCGCGGCATCTCCGGTGACGGCCCTCGCCGGCCGCGGGGCACTCGCGGCGGTGGGCGCGAAGAGCGGGCGATTGCGCATCCAAAAGGGCGTGGAAGAGGTGGGCAGCATGCGCCTCGACGGCAGCGTCGCCTTCGTCCACGTGGCGGCCGACGAATCGGTGATCGCCGTTTCTTCTTCGCTGGTGGTGCGCTTGCAGAAGCCGTGGAAGGCGCCCAAACCACTGGTGCTCGACGCCCCGTGCACGGCCTTCGTGGCCGACGAGAGCTATGCATTCAGCGGCAGTGAGCACGGCGTGGTCGATGTGTTCCAGCTGGAAGGCGGCAAGAAAGTCACCAGCTACGAGCTCACCGACGCGGCTATCTCGGCGCTGGTGCGGCCGCGCGGGGTTCACCTGGTGGTGGGCACCGACGCGCTCGACGGCCGGCTCTTCGTGGTCGACGTGGCCGAGGCGCAAATCGTCCACCGTATCGAGGCGCATCAAGACGCTTTCGGGGTCACCAGCCTGGCCGCCGAGCCGCGCGGACGCGTGGTGGCCTCCGGCTCCGACGACGGCACCATCGCGCTCATCGATGTCGCAAAGGGCAAAGTCCTCGCCCGCCTCGCGGTGCGCGAAGCGCCAGTGAGCCTGGCCTTCGACCCCACCGGCAAGCGGCTGGTGGCGGCGCTGGTCGACGGCTCGGTGACCCTCATCGCGCTCGATCAACGGGCAGCGAAGAGCGTGGTGAAAGTGCCACCCACCGCACGCGTGGCCTGGGGAGAAGGTCCGAATCAGGTGCTGTGCGGGCTCACCGACGGACGGGTCGAGCTGGTCACCGTCGGCTGACCTTCTTGGCCACGGCCTCCTTGGCCGCTGGCTTCTTTGCCGCTGGCTTCGTGAGGGTCGCCTCGTAGCGCGCGATGTACTTCGCCACCGGCACCTTGGCGATGGCCTGGCCCACCACGTCGAGCGGCAGATCTTCCAGGTGCTTGAAGCGAACACACGCCTTGCCCATGTCGAGCTTCTTGCCGCTCGTGGCGTAGGCATCGACGAACCACGCGTTGAGGTCCGGGTCGGCGTACACGCACATGAGATAGAGCGCCATGTACCCCTTCTGCGAGGCCAGGTGCACGAACGGGAGCGGCTCTTTCGGATTGGCGTGATACCCGGCCGGATAGCGCGTATGCGGCACGAAGTAGCCAATCATCTTGTACTGGATTCCCTCCTCGTAGCCCTTGGGCAGGTTCTTCAGGATCACCTTGCGCACCGCGGAGAGGGCGCTGCGGCGGTCTTCCGGGAGCGCGGCGAGGTAGGCATCTACGGAGGTCGGAGCAGCCATGGCGTCGAGCATAGTGCACCCTTGCCCGCTGGCGTAGGCTGATGCGCATGAACGAGGCGAGCTGGGCCGGCATCGACGCCGACATCCTGGCGCGGCGCATTCTCGCCGCGGTGGCGAAGGTGCAGGCCATCACCCGGGGCACCACCCGGAGCGCGCTGCAGCAAGTCCGCGCGCGCTACGATCGCTTGCGTGCGACCGGCGCATTCCGGCTCGACGAGGAGCCCGAGGAGTACTGGGCCGGGTTTCGGACGCTCTTGCGGCGACGCTCGTTCGCGGCCATGGACCCGCAAGAAGCGCCGGCGCCCGTGCGCGAGGCAGAGACTCTGCCGGACGTTCGACGCAGCAAGGGCGAGCGCCGTATCGAGGTGGACGGCGTTGCCTACTTCTGGCGCGTGCCGCCGCGGGCCACCGGCGCGCAGGAGGATCTCCAGATGGGAATGTTCGCGCTGGTGCGCCGGGCCGACGGCACCGGTCCGCGCTTCACGCTGCACTTTCCGCAGGCGCATCCGGATGTGACCGAGACGCCCGTCCCCATCCGTCCCGCCGACGTGGCCGCGGCGATCCGGGCGCAGGCGTCGGCAGACGAACGGCCGAAGTGATGGGCCGCGTCCGGTGCGGAAGGCGACCTGCCATAGGCTACTGCGCGCATCGCAGCAGGGTCATGGTGTTCCCGGTTGGGCGCGCGGGCTCGCCGGGCACGTGTTGCGTGTAGACGGTCATCTCGAGGCGCGCGTCTGCGCCGTCCGCGACGACCATGGTCCCCACCATGATGAGCGCGTGAATCTGCCCGGCTGCACGGAAGCCGAAGTGGCCGGACGAAGGCTGGAAGCGAACCTCTTGCGGGATGCGCGCGCGGTCGCGGTAGTCGGTGCTCGTCGGAAGCTCGCGGACGACCTGTAGCGGGCCCGCACCGGACCTGCGAAAGAGCCAGCGCTCCTCACCCCCGGTCCATCGCCAGCAACCGAGCAGCGCAGCCATCTGGGCGGTGGGCGCAGGCTCCCAGTTGCCGCCTGCGCTCGCATCGGGGGCCGGCGCATCCACCGAAGCGGAAGCCAAAGGTGGCATGGGCGGCGTCGACGATTCGGTGGCGACGGGGCTCGCGGGAGCGACGTCCGAGGGCGGCGTCCCCCTGCAGGCCACGAGGATGGGCAGGAGGAGGAGGCAGCAGCTCGCGGGCGTCATGCGCACCATGCTACCTGGCCCGGTCCCTCGCGCCACTTGATTCCTTGGTTCGAGAATGTTAGAAGTAAGAAATGACCGCAAAGCTCGAGCGTCGCGCGGAGCAGCTTGCCGCGCTGGGGCACCCGGTGCGCCTGCGCATTCTGCGCTTCGTGGTGCAGGCCGGCGACGAGGGGGTCGCGGCCGGCGACATCCAGGCGCACGTAGATCTCCCGGCCTCGACGCTGAGCCATCACCTGAAGCGTCTTGTGGACGCCGACGTGCTCACCAGCCGGGGCGAGGGCACGTTCCACTACTACGCCGCCGACTACACCGCGCTTCGGGCGCTCACCGACTACGTCTGGGAAGACTGCTGCAAGAAGGGCAAGTCGAGCTCCGGCTGCTGCTGACCAGCGCGCGGCTGCGCGTCGCAATCCTGCGCTCTCTACTTCGAATTTTCTGGAATTAATCGAAATGACGCCCCCCACCTCCGCCGCCAAGCTATCGCTCCTCGACCGCTTCCTGCCCCTGTGGATTTTCCTGGCGATGGGCCTCGGCGTCGGGCTCGGGCGCGCGTGGCCCGCCATCGGCCCGGCCCTCGACACCGTGAAGGTAGGCGGCGTGTCGCTGCCCATCGCGGTGGGCCTCTTCTGGATGATGTACCCGGTGCTGGCCAAGGTTCGTTATGGCGCGCTGACGGGCGCCTCGGCGAATCGCAAGTTGTTCGGGGCTTCGCTGCTCTTCAACTGGGTGCTGGGGCCGCTGGTGATGTTCGCCTTGGCCTGGCTCTTCCTTCCGGACCTGCCGCACTACCGCACCGGCCTGGTGCTCATCGGGCTCGCGCGGTGCATCGCCATGGTGCTCATCTGGAACATGCTGGCGCGGGGCAGCGGTGAGGTGGCCGCGCTGCTGGTGGCCCTGAACTCGGTGTTCCAGATCTTCTTCTATTCGCTACTGGGTTGGCTCTTCCTCACGGAGATCCCCCGGTGGTTCGGCGCGGCCGGCACCGATTTTCACGTCTCCATGTGGGACATCGCCAAGAGCGTGCTGCTCTTTCTCGGGGTGCCCGTGATAGCCGGCGCGCTCACGCGCTTCGCCCTGGTGAAGCGCCGCGGCGAAGAGTGGTACGCGAGGTCGTTCCTGCCCAAGATCGGGCCGGTGGCGTTGCTGGGCCTGCTCTACACCATCGTGCTCATGTTCGCGATGCAGGGCGACAAGATCGTGCGCCTGCCCATGGACGTGCTGCGCATCGCCATCCCCCTGGTGGCCTACTTCGCCATCATGTTCACCTCCGCGTTCCTCATCTCGAAGAAGCTCGGCTTCTCCTACGAGGACACGGCGGCGCTCTCGTTCACCGCGGCCGGCAACAACTTCGAGCTGGCCATCGCGGTCTCGGTGGGGGTGTTCGGCATCGCGTCCGGTGAGGCGCTGGCCGGCGTGGTGGGCCCGCTCATCGAGGTGCCGGCGCTCCTCGCTCTCGTGTATCTCTCGCTCTGGCTTCGGCGACGTCTCTTCGGCGAGACGCAGGCCGAGGCATCGCCCGCAACCGAAGGACGCGCATGAAAACGGTGATCTTCGCCTGCATTCACAACGCCGGTCGCTCGCAGATGGCGGCGGCCTGGTTCACGAAGCTCGCGGATCCGCGCGAAGCGCAGGCGGTCTCGGCGGGTACCATCCCGGGCAGCCAGGTGCACCCGGAGGTGGTGCGGGCCATGGCGGAGGTGGGCGTGGACCTCCAGGCAACGCCGCAGCTCCTCACCGATGCCCTGGCGCGTGAAGCGAGCCTGCTCGTCACCATGGGCTGCGGCGAGGCGTGCCCGGCGGTTCCGGGTCTCTCCCGCGAGGACTGGCCGCTGGAGGATCCGAAAGGGCAGCCCATGGAGAAAGTCCGCGCCATTCGCGACGACATCCGCGCGCGCGTGGTGGACCTGATCGCGCGCCAGGGGTGGTAGTGCGGTGGTAGCGCCCAGCGGGCGACCGACGATGCACGCATCGAGCGAGCAACGCTAGGGGGGCAGTCGTTGCATCCACCACTGCGCCGCACTCCGAATCTCGGCGAGCGCCTCGTCGTGAAACAGAAGCTGGCGGGTCATCCGCCCCGTGGGACGCGCAGGCTGCGCTCGACCTCGGCGCGGACCTCGTCCCAGCTGTGCCCGCGCCAACTCGGATCGCCCGAGGCGGGAACGCGATCGCGCGCCTCGGCGGCGCGGCGTTCAAGTTCCACGGCCCACTCCTGATCGCTTCGCGTGTCGGGCGGAGCATCGAGCTTCTCCAGAAGCTTCGCTGCGAACGCATCACGGTCCTCCGCCGGAAGGTCCAGAACCTCATCGAGGAGCTGCTTCGCGCGCGCGTTCATGAAAATGAGAATAGCGCAGGATCGAGAATGGCGCGACCCGCGAGAAATCTCTCGGCGACTGTAAAGTGCCCAGGGTGGCTTCCGTCTGCAGGTACAGAGACCCGAACCGCGGGCTCTACCTTCAAAGGAGCAATGCCATGACGAAGTCGAACTGTTCGTGCAAGACCTGTGGTTCCGCCTGCAAATGCGCAAGCAAGACGCGTAGCGCCGGGGAGTGCTGCTGCGGCCCGCAGTGCGCTTGTGGCCCCACCTGCGACTGCCCGGCCTCGTGCGGCTGCGGCACCCCCCAGAAGAAGTAGCGAGATCGCCGACCCGCCCCGCCTCGACGTTCAGTGCGAGGCGGGTACGGGCGCGTTCGCGAGACGTTGCCAGGTGGCCTCGTCCACGACCTCCTGCTTCCACGCCGCATGGCAGCCGGTGCATGCTTGGAGCGTGGCGCCCAAGTCGACGAGCGCCTGCGCGTGATCCTTCCGGCGTGCGGACGCAGCGATGCGATCGGCGGTGTGGTGAAAAGCCAGCGCCTGTTCGGTGAACCCGGGCGCGCCCGCACCCATGTGCGTGCACATCTGGCCCATCTGCTCCGAGAACCCCAGTCGCTGCGCGGCCTGCTCGGCGGCCGCGTAGTCGTCCTTGGCGAGCGCACTGGTGATCTCCTGCACCGCCACCAGGTGGTCGCGCATGTTGGCCTTCTGGTGGTTTGCCATCATCGGGAGCAGCGGCAGTGGCTTGCGCTTGTCGAGCGCGGCAAGCGTGGACTGCGGGGTCTGGCTCGCCGCTGGCGCAGCTGCGTTGGCCCGCTCTTCCGGAGGTGAGGTTCGTCCGCAAGCGCCCAGAAGCGCGGCGGCAGCGAGCAGAATTCCCAGGCGCATCATGAGACGTTCCTTTCGTCGGCAGCAGGGAGCGCCTCCACGGCGCGCACGAGCTCGCCCAACGCGGCAACCACGCTGGCCCGGCGGTTGCGAGGGAGAGCGTCCAGGAGATCGCCGAAGCGTGCGCTGCTCGCAGCGTCGACCTCGCGCGCCAGAGCCTCTCCCTTGGGCGTGAGTGACACGCGACGAATGCGTCCGTCGGTTGCGTCGGCCCGCTGCACCACGTGCCCTGACTCGGCCATCTTGGCGCACAGGCGCGCGACGTTGCTCTTGTCGATGCAGAGCTCGCGTCCCAGCTCCTGCTGCGACATTGCGTCGCCCCCGAGGAGGACCATGAGCCCGTGCGCATAGCCCATGGGCAGCGGCTTTCCACACGGCGTGCGATCGCTGGAGAGCGCACCGAACCGACGGAAGAGCCGCTGCATGAGCCGACGAAGGTCCGCAGAGGATGGGGCGGCATCGACCATGTCCCCACGCTACTCCATTTGGTTGCGCACGCAACCTTTTAAGCGCGCGGGCACCCCCGATAGTGGCAGCGGGGCAGCTCTACTCGGTGACGCCGCCGGTGAGGACGTCGAGGAACGGCAGCATGTCGTCGGCGTGGCTACGCGCGAACTGCGGGAGCCACGGCTCGGTGACGCCGGTGGTCCGCGGATCCGAAGCCGGGAGGCCAGCGGTGCCGTACACGCGCACCACGTCCTGCAGCGTTGCCAGCGTACCGCCGTGACCGTACGGCGCGCTCGCAGCCAGGCCGCGCAGCGTGGGCGTCTTGAAGGCGCCGAGATCGCGCGGACGCGCCACGAGCCCCGGATGCGGCTGCGCGAGCTCGCTGCCCAGGAGCTGCCCGATGCCGTCGATACGCCCGCGATCGGCGAGGCCGTCTTGGCGACCGGTGGGATAGCCGTCCGGATGGAACGCGTCGTTGGTGAATCGCGGGCCCCAGTGACACTGCACGCATCCGTTCACGAAGAACGCGTGGAGGCCGAACTTCTGCGCAGCGTCGAGGGCGCTCAGATCGCCGGCCACATAGGCGTCGAACTTGGTGGGCTTCACGCGGAGCGTGCGTTCGTAGGCCGCGATGGCTTTGCCCAGGTTCACGAACACGCCGTCGACGGTCTTCTGATCGGCAGGCTGCATGCCCTGCCAGGCGGGGTCGCCGGGCTTGCCTGCGGCGGGAAAGCGCGCGGCGTCGGAGAGGTCGGGCACCGCGCCGAACACCGCACCGAAGGCGGCCGCATGATCGCGAAGCGCAGCGTGCACCACGAAGAGTCGCGACGCGGCGATCTCTTTGTCGTTCTCGAGGGGCCCCAGGGCCTGCATCCAGAGGGTGTCGGCGCGGCCGTCCCAGAACTGCCAGCGGGCGTGCGCCGCGAGCGCGATGGGCGGCGAGTTGCGATCCACGGTGGAGATGCCCGCGGTCGACTGCGGCACGCCATCTTGAAAGCTCTTCGCCGGATCGTGGCACGACGCGCACGAGACGCGGCCCGAAGGCGAGAGCCGGGTATCGGAGAAGAGCGCCTTGCCCAGCGTGGCGGCAGCAGGGTCGTCGGCCACGGCATTGGTGGGGTCGGGCGGAGGCGCCCCCGGGAGCGTCATGTCGTGCAGCAGATCCCACTGGTTCTGGAAGAAGAGCTCGTCGAAGCGGCGCTCCACCGGATAGGGCGGCGGCTTCTGGCCATCGAGGATCGCCAGCTCCTGCCCGATGCGCAGCTCGAGCCCCTGGGGATCGGGATCGTGGAGGTAGTTGCGCACCATCATGGTGCGGGTGTCGATGAGCACGATGAACGGCAGCGCGCCGCGCACCGGATCCACGCTGTGCAGCTGGAAGGCCGGGTCCACCGCCACCGCTTCCGGCGCGTCGATGAGCGCGCGATAGGCCGGCAGGTCTGCCACCGTCGCCGGCTCGTTGTCGCGATTGGCAAGCTGCAGGTCGAGCCACTGCAGGCGCTCCCCCACGCTCGATTTCTTGGTGTCGGCGGTGTGCTTCAAGTGCCAGAGGCAGGTGCCACACCAGGCCGCTCCCACCCGAACCACCAGGAGCCGCGACCGGGCCGCGCAGGGCTCGAAGTAGTCGTGGAGCGCGATGGGACCATCCGCGCCCTGGAACGTGAGATCCGGCGAGGTCTCCATGAGCTCCGGCTGGGCCTTGGCGGCGGGATAGCCGGCGCTCTTGCCGTCGACGCACAACGGATTTCCGGCTTCGGTCCGGCCTACCCCGGCATCGGTGGGGCCCGGGGCGTTCGACGGCGAATCGCTGCAGGCTGCACCGATTGCCACGAGGAGGCCCGCAACGAGGGCGCTGGCGCGAAGGGGGCGATTCTCACGGTGCATGAGCGCGCATCATGCCACGAGCAGGCTCGTATTACGAATGCGTAATGTCCGTGCTACCGTGTGCGGGTGGATTGGATTGCCCCGCTACTGACGCTCACTGCGATGGAGGTCGTGCTCGGCATCGACAACATCGTGTTCCTCTCCATCCTGGTGGCGGGGCTCCCCGAGGAGCGACGAACCGCAGCGCGGCGGCTGGGGCTGGCACTGGCGCTGGTGGCGCGCATCGTTTTGCTGCTCGGCGTGCGCTGGGTGATGAGCCTCGACAAGCCGGTGTTCCACTGGTCGAGCATCGGCTTCGTGCCCGACGTGTGGGTGCAGAACCATCACGTGGACTCCGTCACCGGGCGCGATCTGGTCCTGCTGGCGGGCGGGCTCTTTCTCGTCGGCAAGAGCGTGAAGGAGATTCACAACAAGGCGGAAGGCGAGGACGGCGCACCCGATACCTCGAAGAAGCGGAGCTTCGCCGGCGCCATCGCGCAGATCGTGGTCATCGATCTGGTGTTCTCCCTCGACTCGGTCATCTCCGCCGTGGGCATGGTCGACGAGATCTGGGTCATGGTCGTGGCGATGCTGGTGGCGGTGGGCTTCATGGCCCTCTTCGCCGGCAAGGTCTCGGCCTTCATCGACGCGAACCCGACCTTCAAGATGCTGGCGCTGGCGTTCCTGATCCTCATCGGCGTCATGCTCTTCGCCGAAGGCATCGGAACGCACATTCCCAAGGGCTACATCTACTCGGCGATGGTGTTCGCGCTGGCGGTGGAGGCCCTCAACATGCGCACGCGCAAGAAGCGCAAGGCCGAGCCTGACGCTATCGCCAAATAGAAACGCGGGTGCAAGCGGGCACCACCGCGCTGTCGCCGATGGTGACGCAGGCACCCCGGTCGCAACGGGTGGAGAGACCGCCGGTCGCACACCCATCCTTGCAGTCGTCGACCAACCCGCCCACGTGCGCGTTCACCGCGCCATACTTGCAGGTGCTGCGGCAATCGGCGTCGCTGGCGCAGGCGTGGTACGGACCGATGGGCGCTACCGGCTTGAACAGGCCGGTGCACTCGGGCGCGCGCGTTCCCGCGCGCTCGGCCACGCAGCGATCCACGTCGCATCGCGCGCGCATTCCCTTGCTGGCGCAGCCGTCCTCGCAGCGTTCACCACCCGGGTGCGCGGCCATGTACCAGGCCGCGTTCACGGCGCCGTGTCCGCAGGACACCATACACTCGGCATCGTCGGCACATCGATGCCGGACCTCGTCCGCCGGGCGCGCGGTGGAAGCTGCCACGCTGGGCGGCGTGATGACGGGGCGAGGCGGTGAGCTCCGAGGCTCGGTTCGCGAGCATGCAAAGGCAACCACCAAGAGAGCGGGGTACCCGATCGCTCGGGCGCTCATGCCTTGGGCTCCTGGTCCATGTTGACGACCTTGGGCGCCTCGCGCATGAGACGCTCCAGCACCACGCGCAGCTCCTCGACGCGGAAGGGCTTCGCCAGGTGCTCGTCCATGCCCGAGGCCAGGCTGCGCTCACGATCGCTCTCGAGGGCGTTGGCGCTCAGGGCGAGCACCGGCGTGCGACCCCAGCCGGCGTCGCGCTCGTGCTGCCGCATGCGACGCGCCGCCTCGAAGCCATCCATCACCGGCATCTGGCAGTCGAGGAGCACCATGTCGGGCTGGCGCTCCTGGAAGGCGGCCACCGCCTCGGCGCCGTTGACCACCAGTCGCACCGAGAGGCCGAGCTTCTTCAGCGAAGCCTGGGCCACCAGCGCGTTGACCGGGTTGTCCTCCGCCAGCAGCACCTGCCGCTGCGCCAGATCCGCCGGAGGCGGCACCGGGTTCGAGGAGAGAGGCGCCGGGCTCGAGCTGGGCTCCGGCCTCGACGAGGGCGCCGGGCTTGAGCTGGGCCCCGGCGACGACCCGGGCGCGGCCGACGCCGACTTCGGGGCCGACGAGGGCACGGTCACCTTCTTCATGGTGGACGAAGAAATGCGCCGCGCGAGGATCATGGCGCCCGGACGCACCGCCCCGTGACGTCGGGTGGGTGCCTCGGAGCGCGGTGAAGGCGCCGGCGCGCTGGGCAGCGCCAGCGTCACCGTGAAGCGCGATCCGCGGCCCACGATGCTGGTGCAGACCAGATCGCCCCCCATGGCGTGGGCGAGCTCGCGGGCGATGCTGAGGCCGAGACCGGTGCCGCCGTAGCGACGGGAGAAGGAGCCGTCCGCCTGGTGGAAAGCATCGAAGATGCGCGGTAGCTCCTCGGCGGCGATGCCGGGCCCGGTGTCGTAGACCGCGATGCGCGCCCGGCCCGGTCGGTAGTTGGCCACCACGGTGACGGTGCCCTGCTCGGTGAACTTCAGCGCGTTGCCCACCAGGTTGTGGAGAATCTGTCGGACGCGCGCAGCATCTCCGTGCACCCTACACGGACGCGGCAAGCGCAGGCGCCCCCGCAAGACCAGCCCGGCCTCCTTGGCCACCGGCTGTGAGAGGGAGATGACGTCCTCGATGAGGTGCTCGAGATCGAAGGGCTTGGGCGTGAGCCGCAGGTGCCCGCCCTCCAGCTTGGAGACGTCGAGGGCATCGTTGATGAGCCGGAGCAGGTGCTCGCCGGCTTGCTCCACCAGCGCGAGCTGCTCGGCGGCAGGGACGGCTCCGGCCTCCTGCATCATGCGCGTGATGCCCAGGATCCCGTGGAGCGGCGTGCGCATCTCGTGGCTCATGGTGGCGAGGAACTGGCTCTTCACCCGGCTCTGACGCTCGGCCAAGCTCAGCGCCTCGGCGCGCTCCTCGGCGATGCGGTCGGTGGAGTACCGAAGTCGCAGCAGCTCGAGAATGCGCGCCTCGCAGCGGCGGGCCTCGAGCAAGATGATGGCGAGGAAGATGCCGAAGCCCACCCCGGTGTACACGCCGAAGCGGGTGCGCTCCGCGAGCTGGTGAATCACCACCGGGAGAATCATCATCGTGAGCAGCGACGCGCTGGCACGCCAGCTGGCCTGCAGCACGAACATGCCCACCGCGGAGACACCCGCGATGGACGTGAGCAAGAGCGCCACCACTTGCGGGTTGTTCCGGGGGGCGAGCCACATGCACAGGAGGCCCCACACCAATCCGTCGGCGGCGAGCACCGCCAGGAAGAGACGATCGAGGCTCACGCCTCCGGAGCTATGGGAAAGGCTCGGCGTGTGCGCCACCTCACCGTCGGGCGCAGCGCTTGCGCGCGCGATGCGGTTGCTGAGGATCAGGCGCGCCGCGGAGACCAAGCAGCGGAGGGTGAACCACATCCAAACGGTGATGTGATCCACGTAGGGCAACAGCCCGAGGCAGATGATGCCGCCGAACGCCACGCCGGTGAGCGTCGACATCTGAATGCGCTGATGGAGCATGGCACTCTGCGCACGCCCGACCCGCCGTTCCGCTTCCCGCATGAAGCTCTCCCTCGGAGCTCGAAGCCGCTGACCGCTGACCTGCCGCGAGCGCGGCTTCGAACTTTCAAAGGTACGCGGCGGCTGAGCTCGGTGCAACCCGACTCGTCCGGGCGAGTAGTGAAGTGTAGGCGCGCGCGTCGCCTCAGGGATACGGCGTTTCGCCCCGCTCCAGCATGGCGACGAACTTCGCGATTTTGCGCGCCCGGCCGGCGGGCGTCTTCAGGTTGTGGACGCCCACCGCCATGGTGAAGCGGTTTCGCGCGCTGAGGGTGGCGAGCATCTTCTTCGCCCGCGGCGAGGCGTCGATGGCAGCCTGGAAGTCTTCCGGAATCTTCATGGCCTTGCCGCTGCCGTAGGCGCGTTCCCACCGGCCATCGGCCTTGGCTGCGCGTACCTCGGCGAGGCCATGCTCGGTCATGCGGCCTTCCTTCACCAGCCGCGCCACGTTGGCCACGTTGATCTGGCTCCAGGTGCTGCGCTTGCCGCGCCGGGTGTAGCGCTGGAGAAAGCTCTCCTCGTCGAAGCGCTTGCGAATGGCATCGATCCAGCCCCAGCAGAGGACCACGTCGATGGCCTGCGCCGGCGTGATCGACGGCCGTCCGGAGCGCACCTTGTGAATCTTGATCCACACCTCGGTCTCGCGATCGTGGTGCACCGTGAGCCACGCGTAGAAGGCGGCAGCGTCGGCGAATTCGCGCACTTTGGAGGGGTCGACGGAGACTGGCACCGAGCCGGAGCGTACTCCGTCGGCTGCGTCCGGGCCAGATGCGGATGACCGCGAAGGCCACGGCCGGTGCGGCGCAAACCGCGTATCCTGGCCAACCATGTACCTCGACACATTCCGTGCGCGCATCGAAGCGCTCCGCTCCGGGAGCTGCGTCCTGCGCATCACCAAGAAGCACGCCTGGGGCCACACCCCGGGCCTGGTGGCGATTCGCTTCTTCGACTGGAGCACCGCGAAGAAGCTCCGGAAGGAGATCATCGAGAGCTACGAGGACTACCTGGAGAACGAGGCGAAGCTCACGGCGAAGGGCAAGTGGATCCAGGACGCGATCGTTCCGTTCGCGATGGTGGCCGGAAGCCCCGCCCTCGACCCCAAGGAGTGGCCCGATTCCGAGGTCCTGGGCGACGCCTTCGCGTTCCTCTTCTTCGATGCGGCGCGGCAGACCGAGACCGCGTGCCCGGTCCTCATGGCGACCACCGACTCGTTCAAGTTGAAGACCATCGCGCCATCGCTCGAGTCACTGGGCGTGATCTGCGTGGGTCGCGACTGGTCGCCCGACGGCATCGTGGTGCTCGATCGGTAGCATGACAGTCCGAAACGCATGGCGGGTGAGGGCAATGGCGTCGCCGCGCGCGAGGGGCGACAATCGCCGCGCGCCACCCGCGGGAAGCGGATGATCGAAGCAGAGGCCGCGGGCTTCCACCCGTTCGCGTCGCTGAGCGCCGCCGACGTCACCGTGAAGGGCCCGAAGGACGTACCGCTGGAGAGGGCGCAGTCGCCGTTCAGGTCCGGAAACTGAATGGTCGCGTAGTACGCGGGTCCGGCCGCGTCGCTGAAGGCATCCATCCTCGCAGGCCAGGCACGTGACGGTGAAGTTATGGGTCGTACGCGCGAGTGCTTTGCGCGCTCTACCCGCGTTAGGGCGCCGTGTCCTCGGCGTTCGTTGTGAACGTGCCTCTCACCGCACCGTCGTCGGTCGCGACCACATCGAGGCGGTTTCGGTAGTGGGCGACGATAGCCGTGTCGTCGATCCACTGGAAGCCGACGAGGTCCCGGGAGGCGGGCGTGCGCGTCGTTCCGTCCACGACGAGCGCGAGCTTCATGCCAGGGCTGGGGCGCGTCCACGCGACGCGCCGGCCCGAGGGGCTCGCGGCCGGCCACAAGGCTTCGGCGTACCCGCCCGGCGTGGTGATGGCCGACTCGTTCCATGTGGCGAGGTCGAGCGCGAGGATGGTCGTTCGTTTGGTCGTCTCGTCCCAACCCGTCGAGAGTACCCGGTCGCGCGCGACGAAGTGGTGAGAGCGAACGTACCGCCCGCCGGCGATAGGCGTTCGTGTCTTCGTCAACGGATCGAACCGCTCGAACGCGCCGTCTAGGTTGGTGACGAGGAGCTCTCCCGAGTCGAGGAGCGCGGCGATCTCTTCCGAGTCGCCAAGTATCAGCTCGACGCGCGTGGTCTTCGCGACGTCGCGGTCGTAAACGCGATATGCGGCGGGCCCGCGCTCGATGCAATCAGAATGACCCGGGGAGCATCGAGGAATCCGCTTCGCGGTTCGCTCTGCGAAGAGGATCTTTCGGCCGTTCACCGAGAAGGCGACGACTTTCAGCTCGTGCCCGGGGCGATGCGGCGCGACGGTGGTCTTTGCGCCGTCGGTGATCGCGCGCACGACCAGAGGCCCGTAGAGCCAGCCGCCCTCGACGTATGCGACCTCGCGTCCGTCGGACGAGGCGACGAGCGAGTCGATATTGGAAAGTTTGGACCATGGAAAGGGGACTGACTCGATCGCGCCGTTCGCGTGCACGCGCCATAGCGCGATTGCACCATACGGTGCGTTCGTCACGACGATGGCGGGCGTCGTCGGCGACGCGGGCGCGAGCAGCGGTGCACTCGGCGTCGGCGTCGGCGACGCGGGCGCGGACGGGGTCGCGCTCGGCGTGGACATCACAGGCGCGGACGGCGTCGCGCTCGCCATCGGCAGCCCGGGGGCGCGCGCGACGCTCTCCGGCGAAGGCGACGCCCCACATCCGACGACGAGCAGTGAAGCGAGAGCGGCGAACGTCAATCGGCCGCGGGAACGTGGGCGGCGCGAACCCTTTCCAGCGCCAAGGACACCCCGATGTCGAGCGACGAGAACGCCACGCGCCGCCGATGGGTCGAGACTCATCCTTCTGCATACGCGGGAACGACGGGCTTCCTTCCTTCGCGGCCTCCCGTGGGGCGCACGCACCTCGTCCTAGCTTGCCCGGATTATTCCGACGAGTAGGTTCGACGGCCCGCGGGTAGCTGGTTCCCGATGAGGCGAAGGACCTGCGCCGCGAGCGCCGCGTGCTCCGGCGATCCGCCGGCCATCGCGTAGATCTCCCCGCCGATGTACTCGTGCCGAACCAGGCCATGCTCCTCGATGGCCAGGTACTCGGCGTACATACGCCTACTCATCGCTCCGAAGCCATGCGCGGAGTGCGAGATCGATGGCGGCTGCGTCCCAGGACGGGTGCTGGCGGGCCAAAGATGCGCGCTTCAGCGTGATTCCGTCGGCCATGCACGCGAGCGCCTGGAGCCCCTTGACCTCGAGCGACGCCCTCCTCGCGCGGGCAGTGTCATCGGCTCGCAGGGCGTCCACGAGGACAGGCTGCCAGTCACTTGCGCGCCGTGCCAGTCGCCGCGTGGGCGCGATCACCCAGTCACGGGCTGCCGGGCGTCAGCGCTTCGACTTGTCGAGCTTGTGCGCGAGCCGTGAAGAGTTCGAACGACCTTCCCATCAACCGTCGAACTCTCTGTTCCTCGCCGAAGTACACGAGGTCAGGTTCCGCGCGTCTCGCAGCCGCCCTAGCTGGATCGTCTCGGAACTACTCCGCCACGACGCTTGATGCCCGCATTTACGCGAAAAATGTCCGGTATATTGATTTTTGGTCCCTTCGGACTGTCGCGCCGTTCAACGACGCCAATAAACTCGAGCGCACCAATGAGCTGGTCCGTCTCGTCGGACGGAATCGTGGCGAAGGTAACCCAAACAGGACGATCAGCCTCTTCGGCGCGTTTCCGGACTGCTGCAAGCGTTCCAGCCGCGCGCCAAAGCTCGTCGAGCTCTGTCCGCAGAATAGGGACTGCACTGCCACCTAACGGCCGAAGCGCTTCGGCCACCCACGGGTAGTCCTCACTCAGCTCATTCATCCGGTCCTCGGACGCAGCCTGGACACCTGCGTGAATCGCTTTCGGGTCAACCGGCGTTCTCGGAACCTTTGCGGGCTCCCGACCGGTCGCGTCCTCGCCTGCTCGCTTCCACGCGGTCAGGAAAGTGCGCGGAGAGATCTCGCCACGCGCATCAGCGAGATGGGTTGGAACCCAGGTGAACACATGACCGCGGCGATGGTCGGCCCCCATGAACTTGCCCGCTAGGAGCTGAACCCGGGTCTCGTGGTCTGCGTTCCCGAGAACGGCAGCGGCATCGGTGGAATGGCGCCGGATAAGAAAGAAGAGCAGGCCGTAGACATCTTGCGGCGACCATCGAAGCTCCACGCGCGTGTTTCGGAGCTTAGAACTGTCCGGGAACTCGAACACTCGAAGGTCCTCGAACTGATCGTTGCGGAGGAACAACTTGAAACGGACATTTCGAAGTGACTGCGCCTCAAGCGCAACCTGAAGCACCCCCTTGACGAGCGACTGAGTCTCCGCCCACGTTCGCCCGAGGCGATCGAGGCCGTCGAAGAGAAGCAGGAGAGGCGGCCCACGATCGGCGTCGGTTCGGACATTTGCCGCACTTTCCGTGTTGTTGCGCTGCCAAACGAGAAGTTCGTCAAACGTAGTAGGCAGTTCATAACTCGTGCGAGAGGCAAGGTGTCGGAGCAAAACGCCATGAAATATCTCTCTCGCGTCGAATCCGGCATCAATTGCGCTTGAAAGCATTGCAGGCGTAACCACCTTATCCTCAGTCGATATGCCGCCATTAAAGGCAATGCGCGCCTCGATATCCGGGGTCTCACGAACCTGAAGGCGCTGACCGAGTTGCTTCCACATTTCGCGATTCCGAAGCACATGGGCCCACAGACTTTTCCCCATGCCGCGGTTGGCAACGACAAGCGGGCGATCAAAGTCGACGACATTGCGATGACTCTGAACAAGAAATACGTCGTTGGGGTCGACAAGATCGCCCGGCTTCACGTTCGCGGCCCGAGGAAGTGCGACAAGGGCGTCCCGAAGCGGGTTGCTCATAGCTTTTTCGGTTCCAAATCAGCAAGACGCCAAAGCGCCTCAAGAAGGGGAGCAAAGGTGCTCTGATAGAATTGGCGAGTTAGGTGAGAGCCATTTAGCGCGGGATCAAAAGTTGCAAACGTCCCGTCAAAAGCGACAGGAACAAATTGATGCGGAGCGTCCGGATCCGTCTCGTCGAAGTTGTACGCGCTAAGCATGCCACTGTCCTCTTCATAAATATACTCGGAAAACAGTTCGTACATTGCGGCCTGTGCTCGTTCGACTTGTTCGATGTCCTTTCCCGCTTTCGCTAGCACCGGGGTGAGATTGCGCCACGGGGTTCCGTCCCCGGGCCTCCCCAGGGATCGCAAGTGGGCAAACAGAAACCGATAGTCGTCAAAAGTTTGACGCTGGGGCGTACCAAATAGAAGCACACTTGCCCCAAGCCGCAACAACGGACCAGCCGTAAGCTCAGAAAGCCCCGCACGGGCATCGATGAGCACGACATCATAACGTCGTGCCGAGCAAGCCATCTGCAAAAGCGCGGTCACACGTGAATGCATGGGCCTGGGTTCAAGGACCGAGACATCGGCCACCGCCCTCGCAAGCTTCGCCAGGTAGTTTTCGGGTTTTCGGAGTGAGGAAGCGCCATAAGCAGGAATAACTTCGATCAAACCTCCATGCCCGTCTCCCCCAAATCGAGATTCGGCGAGAATTTTCGTGAGTGCAACCTCCACGCCCACTGCGGTCGCGGCCAGGTAGTCGACCACGCCCAGTTCTGGGGCTGTAGTCCATAGCATCGGACCGACACCTGGGGCCTCAAGGTCCAGGTCAACGACCAATACATTGTACCCAGCCGCAGCAAGTTCGGTCGCAGCGACGCACAATGCTGTCGTTCGACCGACGCCGCCCTTCATACTTGCGAAGACGAATCGTTTCGACGCGTCTACCGCTTCGACTTTCGGAGGCGCGAGCCAGTCGGCACCGACAACTCGGCGGTCAACCACACGCACATCAGGACCATTTGGGCCCACCCTTAGCCACTGGCAGTGGGTTTCATCGAACACCGCCGCAGCGCCGGGCTCGTCACGAGTGACAATGAGTCTCTCAGGTCGCACGAAGGGTACTAGGGAGCTCAGCTCTGCCGCGAGTGTGGCGCGCACCGCACTATCAGGAACCGTAGCCAGGAAGAGCGTGAGGCGACCGTAGACGTCGCGCAACACGACATCATCGGCTCCGAAACCCGCAAGGTGTTTGAGAACGATCGCAACAAACGCCTCAAGCGAATTATCGAATGTCATCCGTGCTCCGTGAGCGCGTTCATGGCGTTCTGCGCGTCTGCCTTCCAGCGTTCGTATCGACGGGTTCGGCCGCCCTCGCCAACCAGCTCGCTGGTCGGTGCATATCGAACTCTTATGTCCCACTCGGCCATGAACGCACTCTCGGCGAAAGGGGCGAGCCGGCTAGCGCTCCGGCCTGCCATAGCGTCACCAAGCAGGCCACGTAGCTCCGGGAAGTGCGCGTAGTACGGGTCGGTCTTCCTTTCGCTGAACCGCGGTCGCAAGCCCGTGGTCTCGAGCACAGCTTTTACTGCGCATTCAGCGGCCAGGCCAAATAAGTATGCGGCTGCTGCCCGCTTACTCGACCCGTCAAGCGAACGCGCCGCGTCGAAGTGCCGGTGTGCCGCCTCCTTCATGTTGGCTCCATACGACATCGTGACTATGTGATCGTCGAAGGATTGTCAGTGCGCAAGCGCGTTCCACCCTCCTCCACGCAAGAGTTCCTCAGGGGCGCCGCCCCCTTGCCAAGGGCGCCTCCGACAGGTACCATGACTGGTCCGACGGGCCGTGCGCGGCAACCGCGACACTTGCCCAAGACCCCCTCGTCTCGCAGGGCACCCAGCAAGCGGGCGCATGCGTCGCTTCGCTATGTGCGTTGTTGCTCCACTCCGGATGGCCCCGAGAGGTAGCGAGGCATCCCCGCGGCACGGGCTGGCTGCCCACGGAATTTAGTTGTCTACTGAACAACATGACACATTCCTTCTTGACGGAAGCGCGGCCAAAGCCTCGTCGGCGCGTTGTTCGCGACGTCGCCCTTGCCTTGCTCAATATGTACTTTCGAGAGAATCGTTCCCGAACCCAATGGATCAAGCGGCCGGCCATAAGACTAGACTGGGGGACCCAACAAGGCGAAAATAACAGCGGCCAACCCAACGAGGCCAAGCAGTCCGAGCCGCTATCGCTAGCCGCACTCGAGGAGCATCTTGAGCGGGGGCACCTTGATCATGACCGATTGGGTCTCTATGAGCCTCGATGTCCATGGTTGGATGGGGCGGTGGGTGCAGATCCAGCCGGGGCGGCAATGGATCGTGTGACTGCAAACGTCGGCACGCGAAGGTCTGAGCTTGCACGGCGCGGCGGTTCGATCGAAATGCGTCGATATGAAGGACACGGATGTGGCT
>JABFRG010000415.1 GCA_013141295.1 Polyangiaceae bacterium | reverse complement strand
CGCCGTGAGCAAGAAGAGCAGGAGCGAGCCCACGGCGAGACGCATCTCTTCGATGCTAGCGAAGGAACCTGGTCCCCGCGCGAGTTTGTGGACCCGCGCATCGACGAAGCGCGCGCGGAACCTCAGTCGATGCGGACGACGTCCGCGGTGAAGTCCTCGGTGTTCCCGAAACCGAAGTAGAGCGAGCCGTGATAGCGAACGCGGACCGAAAAATTCATCGCTCCGAACGCGCGAAGCGGAATATTCTCGAGGGCGAAGAACGACGCTGAACGGTGCTGCGCACGTACGTCGGCGTCAGGCGGGCTGCGCGCCTTCGCCGGCGAGATAGCGGGAAACCATGTCGACGGTGACGTCGCGCACCGCGCCACGCGCGAGGCGAGGCTCGCGTTCCCACATCAGGGTGTGCACCAGGCCCATCACCGACTGCGTGGCAACATAGGCAGCGGCTTCGACGTCGGGCACGCGCACGTCGGAGCGACGCGCGAGGGATCGTGCCAGCGTGCTTGCGAAGAGCCCCTGGCTCTCGGCCAGCATGGGCATGAGGTCGAGCGCATAGGCCAGGCGCACCACGCTGCGCGGCACGCGTGAATCCGACGCGTAGGTGGCCAGCGCGAAGTCCACGACTGCCCCCACCGCCTCACGGAGCGGCAAGGGCTCGGTCTTCTGCAAGAGCGCCTCGAAGGCCTCGAGGTTGTCCTCGGTGACCTTGGCCACCGCGCCCGCGAAGAGCCCCCGGCGATCGCGAAAGTAGTCGTAGAGCGAGCCGATGCCCACGCCGGCGCGCGCCGCCACGTCGCTGAGGGCCACGTCCTCGCCGGTCCGCGAGATGCCTTCGAGAGCTGCCACCAGGATGGCCTCGACCACGCTCCGCGATCGCGACTGTTGCGGCCGCTTCTTGAAGTACTGCTCGTAGAAAGCGGTGAGGCGGGGCTTTCGGGGCTCGCTCATGGGCCAGTCATACCACGGAGCCGAAGCGGCGATCGCTCAGCGCGGGCGCGCCAGCTTGTGAAAGCTCTCGAGGCGCCGCTCTTCCAGCGATCCGGCGGCGACCGCCGCCTTCACCGCGCAGCTCGGCTCGGTGCGATGGGTGCAGTCGCGGAAGCGGCAACCCTCGGCGAGGAGCGCGATATCCTCGAAGGCGTCGCCCGCGTCCTTGCGCTCACCGGGTGGAAGCCCGACCTCGCGCATGCCGGGCGTATCCACCAGGAGCGCGCCGGTGGGCAACTTCAAGAGCTCTCGGTGCGTGGTGGTGTGGCGTCCCTTGCCATCGCTCTCGCGCGTGCTGCCGATGCGGGTCACCGCGGAGCCCGCCAGCAGGTTGGAGAGCGACGACTTGCCGACGCCCGACGAGCCCACCAGCGCGGTGGTGGAGCCGGGCACCAGCGTCGCGGCGAAAACGTCGAGCCCCTCGCCGGTGAGACCGTTCACCGGAAACACCCGGGGCACGATGGCCCGCGCCTGTGTCGCCAGCTCCTCGAAGCTGGGCGCCAGATCGGGCTTGGTGAGCACCAGCACGGCCTCGGTCGACCCTTCGTGTGCCAGCGCCAGGTACCGCTCCAGGCGTCCGAGGCTGAAGTCGCTGTCGCACGACATGACCACGGCCACGGTATCCACGTGGCTGGCGATGATCTGCGCGCGATCGGCCTCGCCGGCGGCGCGACGGGTGACGTGCGTGGTGCGCGGAAAGACCGTGTGGAGCGTCGCATCGGACGGGCCGGGCACCGAGAGCGCGACCCAGTCGCCCACCGCCACCCGCGCTTGCTTCCGGGTGAGGCCGGACTTGCCGGAGGGATGCGCCAGCACCCGGCGATCGCCCAGCTCCACGAAGGCCCCGCCGTAGTGAACCGCGGCCACGCGTCCGAGGACGTCACCCGGTCCCTCGTGGGCGGCGAACGCGGCTTCCACCGCCGCCGAGAGCCCCCAGGCCGCGAGGCCAGCACGTTGTTCCTCGGTCAGAAGCGGCACCGACGCACCATACCATCGTTCGCGGCTGGATCCGCGGGCTCGAATCCTCGGGCGGCATCTGCTAAGGCCCCGGCGTGGCCAAGGAAGACACGTTGGTGATCCACGAGATCTACGCGAGCATCCAGGGCGAATCCACGTTCGCCGGGCTGCCCTGCACCTTCGTGCGCACCACCGGCTGCAATCTCCGCTGCAGCTGGTGCGACACCACCCAGGCGTTCTACGGCGGCACCCGCATGCCCCGGAGCACGGTGCTCGAGAAGGCCCTCGCCTGCGGCACCCAGCTGGTGGAGCTCACCGGCGGCGAGCCGCTCTTGCAACCGGGCGTGCCGTTGCTGCTGTCGGAGCTCTGCGACGCGGGCAAGACCGTGCTCATCGAGACCAGCGGCGAGGCCGACGTCTCCCGGGTCGATCCCCGGGTGCACAAGATCATGGACCTGAAGGCGCCGCTCTCCGGCGAGTCCGCCCGCAACCGCTGGACCAACCTCGAGCACATCGGCCCCGGCGACGAGCTCAAGTTCGTCCTCGCCGGCCGCGAGGACTACGAGTGGATGCGCGACGTCATCCGGAGCCGTGAGCTCCCGAAGCGCACCAAGAACCTCCTGGCCAGCACGGTGTTCGGCCGGCTCTTGCCCAAGGATCTCGTGAGCTGGGTGATGGCCGACGCACTCCCGGTGCGGGTGCAGCTCCAGATGCACAAGTACGTGTGGCCGCCGGAGACGCAGGGCGTCTGATGTCCGAGGCGCGGCCCAACCTCGCGCTGATGGGCTTCGCCGCGGTGGCTTCGGCCAACGTGTTGGTGCTCGGTTTCGCCACCGTCGTGCTGCGAATCGCACTGGGTCGCACGCTCGCCCAGTTCGGTGTAGATTCCCCGGATCGCCTGTGGCTCGAAGGGGGCGGCCTCGGCTACGTGCTCCTGGCCTTCGCCGTGGAGACGGTGGCCGCTGGCGCGCTGGGCGCCGTGCTGGTGCCGCGGCTCGCCCGGGTTTCGGTCAGCCCCACGACTCCACCGTGAGCCCGCGAAACCGTTTGAAGTCCTTGGTATTCTGCGTGACCAACTTGAGACCTCGGGTGGCAGCCACCGCCGCAATTTGCCCATCAGCGAAGGCGGGCGTGACGCCGAGCTTCTCGAGCCGGGCGCGCTCCGCCCCATGCCATGCGGCAGCCTCGTCATCGTACGGATGGAAGGTCAGCCACTCGCGAAGCGAAGCCAAGTAGGCCGCCACCAGCGGCTTCTTCTTGCTCGCGGGCAGGCGAGCCAGGCCGAAGGAAAGCTCGTGCCACACGGTGGCGCTGGACGCGCACGTCGATTGATGAAGGGCCACCTGCTCTACGATCCGACGCTTCGGATTGGGCCGCACGAGCTCCGAGAGAATGTTGGTATCGAGGAGGTACTTCACCTGCCGAAGCCCACGTCCCGGCCGGGTGAACGGTCGCGCAACGCTTCGAAGGGGGACTCCCAGTCTTCGCCTACGGCGCGCATCGCCTCGCGGAAACGCGCTGCCGCCTGCACCACGCCATCGCCCCGGGCACGGGTTCGGTCGAACTGTTCCTTCGACATCAAGACCGCCACCGGGCGGCCGCGCCGCTGAATCTCGATGGGCGCCACCTCGACCTCGTGGACGAGCTCCGGCAAGCGGTTCTTCGCGTCGGCCACGCTGACGGTCTTCATGGCTAGCATGATAGCTATCTCCCGCGTCGACGCAAGCCGCGCGCAGGGGTGCGCTACTTGGTGTCGGCGAACTGGAACAGGGTGTCGGCGACGGTGTGCTTTTCCACCTTGGTGACCTCGATGCGCGTGGCTTCGCCGCCCGTGCTGTCTCGCTCCACCACCCGCAGCAAGAAGAACTTGCCGGTGGGGAGCCAGGTCACGAGCTGGGTGTACTCGCTGGCGAAGGAGACGCCGTCGACCACGCACGCTTCGCTCTTCTTGCCGCTCTCGTCCACCACGTTCCAGAGCTCGCAGCCGTAGCCGGAGACGACGTCCATCTTCCCGGTGCGTTCGATCTTGGCGCGGCTGGGCGGGCGCTCCGCTGGCCTCTCGCCGCTACCGATGAGCGCCGCCACGCTGCCGTCGGCCTTGAGCAGCGCGCCGCGATTCTTGTCGGCGTCGTACACCACCGCGCCGCCCGGTGCGCTGCCGTTGGGGCCGATGTCGAGACGCACGCGTCCACCCTTGATGCGGTACGTGGCGTCGCCGGTCTGCGAGCCCTTCACGATGTGAAAGGTCACCTCGCCCTCGAACGGCCCGTCGGAGAGCAGCGCGCCGGGGCCGCCGGCGTGCACCGATGCGGTCTCTGCCGGTGCCGGGCCGCCCTTGGGT